>CAXAIH010000412.1:0-1539 GCA_963968755.1 uncultured Flavobacteriales bacterium | reverse complement strand
CTATTACATCACTAAAGGAAGAAGAACAGACGAAGGCCGCACCATGATTGGTCAGGGCAAGGTGTTCTATTCTGCAGAAGAGGTGTTGATTGCTTACAACGAGAACAAATTGGATCTGCACGCTTTCATTAATGTGAAGGTAGATACAGTTGAAAATGGTGAGCGCGTAAGCAAGGTGACCGAAACAACTACTGGTCGTGTAATGTTTAATCAACACGTTCCTGAAGAAGTAGGTTACATAAATGAGGTTTTGACCAAAAAATCCTTGCGTGACATTATTGGTCGTGTATTGAAAATAACTGGTTTTAAATCCACAGCGACCTTCCTCGACGATATTAAGCAACTCGGTTTCTACAACGCCTTTAAAGGAGGTTTGTCCTTCAACTTGGACGATGTAATCGTACCACCAGAGAAGGAAAAACTTCTTGGAGATGCGGCATCAGAAGTAGAGAACGTGATGATGAACTACAACATGGGTCTCATCACCAACAACGAGCGTTACAACCAGATTATTGATATCTGGACGCACACGAACTCGAAGTTGACTTTTGCTCTGATGAACCGATTGAAAAACGATAACCAAGGATTCAACTCCATCTTTATGATGTTTGATTCTGGTGCTCGTGGTTCGAAAGAACAAATTCGTCAGCTTTCAGGTATGAGAGGTCTTATGGCCAAGCCTCGTAAGTCTGGAGCTGTTTCATCAGGTGGTGAAATTATCGAGAACCCAATTCTTTCCAACTTTAAGGAAGGTCTTTCGATTCTTGAGTACTTCATCTCTACTCACGGCGCGCGTAAAGGTCTTGCCGATACCGCCCTGAAAACAGCCGATGCCGGTTACTTGACACGTCGTTTGGTTGATGTTGCTCAAGACGTTGTTATCAATGAGCCAGATTGTGGAACCTTCCGAGGTTTGACTGCTTCTGCGTTGATGATGAATGAGGATATAGTAGAGCCATTGTACGATCGTATTCTAGGTAGAACAGCTGTGGAAGATGTAGTACATCCTGAAACGGGTGATCTACTCGTTGCTTCTGGAGATGAAATCAATGAAGACGTTGCGCGTGCTATTGAAGACGCAGGCATTCAAGAAGTAGAAATCCGTTCTGTACTTACCTGTGAAACGCTTCGCGGAGTGTGTGGTAAGTGTTACGGAAGAAACCTCGCCAGTGGAGCTCACGTTCAAGGTGGAGAAGCCGTTGGTGTTATCGCTGCACAGTCGATTGGTGAGCCGGGAACACAGCTTACACTTCGTACATTCCACGTTGGGGGTACTGCCTCGAACATTGCTGCGGAATCCAAAATTCTTGCGAAAGAGCCAGGGAAACTTGAGATTGATGAGCTACGTACCGTACGCAGAAAGAACGAAGAGGGTGATGAAGTAGACATCGTAATTGGACGTTCTGCTGAAATGCGCATCCTTGATGCCGACGGAAACGCAATCGTAACCAACAACATTCCTTACGGTTCTGAACTTCATAAGAAGTCTGGAAACAAGGTGAAGAAGGACGAACTGATTTGTCAGTGGGATCCTTACAA
>CAXAIH010000411.1:0-1555 GCA_963968755.1 uncultured Flavobacteriales bacterium | reverse complement strand
GATTGCAGGTTATGAGTACCGTGGCGAAAAACCTTTCTCGAAAGTTTACTTGACAGGAATTGTACGGGACAAACTTGGACGTAAAATGTCTAAGTCTTTGGGCAATTCACCTGACCCGATAGAGCTCATTCAGAAATACGGAGCCGATGGGGTTCGGGTTGGAATGCTGCTTACTTCTCCTGCCGGAAATGATCTCCCTTTTGACGAGAGTTTATGTGAACAAGGCAGAAACTTTCTCAATAAAATCTGGAACTCATACCGCCTCATTCAATCTTGGGAAGTTTCAGATGCACCAGCCACAGAAGCCAACGTGCAAGCCATTGAATGGTTTGAACAGCGCCTCAATCAGAGCGTATCGGAACTTGAGAAGCAGTTTGAAGACTCCAGAATCAGCGACGCACTGATGACGGTATACCGCCTTGTTTGGGACGACTATTGCTCGTGGTTTCTAGAAGCCATCAAACCTAAGTTCGGTGAGCAAATGGATGCTCAAACGAAAGAGCAATGTGTTCAGTTTTTTGAATCCTTGCTCAAAGTACTTCACCCATTTACTCCTTTCATCTCTGAGGAAATTTGGCAAGACCTAGAAGAAAGAGAAGAAGCTTCTGCCCTCATCGTTTCTGAATGGCCGAAGGTGAAGGCATACGATCAAGAAAAAGTGAGCGCGTTCGAAGAAGCCAAAAAGCTCATCACTGAAGTGCGCAGCCTTCGCAGCTCGAAGAATCTTTCGCCTAAAGAAAGCCTCTCCTTGACATACACCAGTGGCAATGGACTTTCCGACTATCATTCGATCGTGATGAAGCTGGCCAACTTGAGTGAGATTTCCAAATTGGACGAACAAGCTGGGAACTCTTTGAGTCTGATGATTGGAAGCCAAGAATACTTTGTTCCATTTGAAGGTGAGTTGGATCTAGAGGCCGAAAGAAAAAAGGTAGAGGAAGAGCTTAAATACACCAAAGGCTTTCTCATTGGAGTATCTAAAAAGCTTTCCAATCGCGGTTTTGTAGACAATGCCCCGACCCAAGTAGTTGAGTTGGAAGAGCGGAAAAAAGCAGACGCTGAAACCAAGATTAAGGTACTTGAAGAGCAGTTGGCTCGCTTGAACTAAAGCATCGATTATCTGGCCCTAAAGCGCCAAGACTTATCTGACTTCAATTTCCTTTGGGCAAAGACCATCTTTCCTCCTTTGTGCCAGAACGAGACACCATAGAGTGCAACGCCTGCGCCAATTGTTGCTCCTACCGCTGCTGCAATGACGATGGGCGAATTGGGGTCAATGATGGTGTAGGAGTAATAAATAATACCTCCACCAACTGCCATGATGGGAGCTCCAAGTCCTATTTGCGCAAAACCTTTAGCTCTATTTCCTAGATGCACGAATAACTTGGGAGTCACGGAAATCATATCGCGAAGCAGGTACTCTTTCTCGTCGATAAAAATCTTCCCAGGCTGAATTTGCTCAATCTTACCTTTAACCTTCCCTTTGTTATCCTTTAGCTCAAATTTGATCCAAAAAAAAAAAAAAAAAACCAATTCGCGCTTGAGTTTCTTATTC
>CAXAIH010000410.1:0-1566 GCA_963968755.1 uncultured Flavobacteriales bacterium | reverse complement strand
GTGTTCACTCAGGCTATTTGAGCCGTTCTCTGAACGCGATTTTTCGACTTCCTGCTCACTAAGTCCTTGAACTTCGATCATAGAGTAGGGCGCTCCTCTCGGAGGATTTTAGCATGGTATTCCAAAAATATAATTTCTGACTTATGCTCCTAGTGTTTGGAGACTTTTAAGCTGATATTTATCTGAATGAGTTATCAATGTTTGGGTCTGAATTGATTCTCACTTGCTCATAATCTCATTGTCGCTTCAAAATCGCTAATTTAGAACCCATTTCAAGAAAGACAGCAGCCCTATATGTCGAAAAACATTAGCCATTTATCAGGAAGAGAGGGCAAAGCCCTAGAGTTTAACCTCTTCGAAGAATACGTAGACGAAGCCAAATCGTCGGGTACGGTTTACAAAAAGAAAAGCGAAGAACTTGCCAATCAGTTTTTAATTGGTGATGCCAACACCTTTGGCGCTACCTCCTTTTATGATTTCTTGAAAGAAGAAAACAAAGGTAAGCGTGTCTATGTGTGCAACGGAAGTGCTTGCCTCTGCGCGGGGACTCAAGAGGGTGTGAAAGATGAGCTTTCAAAACACATGAAAGCTGAAGAGATTGGTCATATGACCTGCTTGGGCAGATGTCATGAAACAGGAGCCTTTCACCTCGATGGCGAAAACTATTCTGCCAAATCATCTGATGAGATTGCACAAATCTTCAAAGACGGTGAGCGTCGTGAAGATGAATATGCAGTTGGTTCGAATTGCGCTGACCCCATTCTTACTGCAGACTTTCCAGGAATTGATTCCTTTTACAGCCTTCTTGAAGATTGCCTGAAGAAAGGCCGAGAAGTTGCGCTTGAAGAACTTAAACTCTCTGGACTAAGAGGACGCGGTGGAGCTGGCTTCCCGATGGGCATGAAATGGGAGTTCTGTAAAAATACTGAAGCCGATCAAAAATTCATCGTTTGCAACGCAGACGAAGGTGATCCAGGTGCATACTCCGACAGATATCTTCTAGAGAAGCAAGTTCACTCTGTACTGTTTGGAATGATGGTCGGAGGATTTATCATCGGAGCCGACAAAGGAGTCCTATATATACGAGCCGAATATCCAGAATCAGTTCGCATTACAGAACAAGCCATTGAAGAACTGAAAGCTGCGGGTTGGTTAGGAGATAACATCAAAGGAAGCAGCTTCAACTTCAATTTCAAAGTCATTAAAGCTGCCGGCGCCTATATCTGCGGTGAAGAAACTGCCCTACTCTCTTCTATTGAAGGACAACGACCTGAAGTAAGGGTACGCCCACCCTTCCCCGCTCAAGAAGGCTTATTCAGAAAACCAACGGTTGTAAACAATGTCGAAACCTTGGCGAGCGTTCATTATATCTTGTCGAAAGGTGGAGAGCACTTTAAGAACATTGGACGCGGTCGCTCCACAGGAACCAAGCTCGTTTGCCTCGACAGCTTTTTCAATACTCCAGGGCTCTACGAAGTTGAAATGGGAACTCCGATGACGGAGGTTGTAAACGACTTAGGTGGAGGCTTCAAGGAAGAGGTAAAAGGAATTCAAGTCGGTGGACCG
>CAXAIH010000409.1:0-1592 GCA_963968755.1 uncultured Flavobacteriales bacterium | reverse complement strand
GGTTATTTTTTGAAATAAAACTAAGTTCACAGCAGATTGTTACTAAGTCTTGTACAAATCATCACTTGATGTAAACTCAGATTTTAGGTTTGCAGGAATAATTAGAAATATGGCAAAGGTTGGACTCTTTTACGGCTCAGATACAGGTTGCACCGAAGGTGTAGCGAATACTATTCAAGAACTTCTAGGCGAAGACAATGTTGACTTATACGACGTATACGATGTTGATGGAAGTGAATTTGATGCACATCAAACCCTAATTTTAGGTTTATCTACT
Organism: uncultured Flavobacteriales bacterium; assembly: GCA_963968755.1. Taxonomy (GTDB): domain Bacteria; phylum Bacteroidota; class Bacteroidia; order Flavobacteriales_G; family Salibacteraceae; genus UBA4419. The sequence continues at coordinate 1,315 of CAXAIH010000409.1, read as the reverse complement.
TGGCACGATGGTCAGCTGCAATCTGCTTGGGACGATTTCTTCAATAAATTCAAGGAAATCGATATGTCAGGCAAAACGGTCGCTCTATTTGGACTAGGTGACCAGTATGGATACAGTACCTACTTCTGCGACGGAGTTGGCATCATTGGACTTGTTGCTGAAGAAAATGGTTCTAAAATCATCGGAAAATGGCCTACAGATGGATATGAGCACGATGAGTCAAAAGCAGAGGTAGAAGAAGGAATCTTTATGGGACTTTGCATTGACGAGGACAACCAAGACGAGCTAACAGAAGAGCGTGTTCAGCGATGGGTTGAGCAAATAAAGTCTGAGGGAATCCTTTCGTAGGGCTTTCAAAGGATTCTTTCTCTAAATAGAAGAGGAGTTTATTCTACTCCCTTTATCGCCTCCACTACATTTTCTACGTGGTCTCCTACTTTCTCGGCACCTGAGAACAAATCGGTGTAAACTAGACCTGCAAGAATGTTGTAATCTCCAGCCTCTACACTCAGCAGGTGTTCTTTACGCATGACACTTCGGATCTTATCAATCTCTCTTTCGAGCTCTCTAGCTCTTTCAAGATCCACATTATCGTAGTCGTCGTTTAAGCCAGCGATCATGAACTCAATGGCCTCACTAACCTTATCGTATATCTCCTTCAGCTTTACGCGTTGCTCTGGCGAGAACCAAATTTTCTTTTCAATCTTTCGCTCAAAGGTTTTCGACATTTGAAAAATTATGTCGGCGATTCGTTCTAAATCATTTGTGATGCTCAGCATACTCCTAATCTTAATGGAGTTCTTCTGAGTAAGTTCAAGCTCAGCCACCTTTACCAAATACTTAGAAATCTCAACTTCTACATCGTCTGTAATCTCCTCAGCACGGGCTATTTTTTTCAACTTCTTCTTAATGACTTTAGCTTCTTTCTCATAAACGATATCGGTCAGGTTGTTCATCATTTTCCGAATCAACTTACTGAAGTTGGCCAGCTCCTTTTTGGCCTCCATAAGAGCTAAATCTGGCGAGGAAAGCACACCGGTAGAAATGTATTCTAATGAGAATTTTTCATCATCCTCACCTTTGGCCTTAACCATCCTTATGGCCAATTCTGCCAACTTATGTGCAAAACCAATGAGCACAACTACATTAATGAGGTTGAACAAGGTGTGAAATGTGGATAATCCAAAAGTTACAGCTACTATTCTATCCGACAACACCGCTTCACTCAAAGCGTCCTGATCCACTCCACGGACAAAATCTAAAGGCGACGGAACAACCATCTTGATGAGAAAAAAACCAACCATCTGCAAGAAGA
>CAXAIH010000408.1:0-1603 GCA_963968755.1 uncultured Flavobacteriales bacterium | reverse complement strand
ACGTCAAACCGACCTAAGCTTTGTGCAAGGCAAAGCCGAGCTCGTTGGTAAAAACGAAGTGAGCGTATTGCTCGAGAATGGAACATCGGTGAATTACGAAGCCGACAACATCGTGATTGCTATTGGTAGCAGACCACGCTATTTGCCAGATATTCCAATCGACGAAAAGACCATTGTCACGAGCGATGGTATTTCGAGTTTCGAAGATTTCCCGAGAAGTATTGTGATACTTGGTGCTGGGGTAATTGGTTGTGAGTTCGCCACCATATTCAGCAATTTTGGGAAAACCAAAGTCTACTTAATCGATAAGCAAGATCGGATTCTTCCTTTTGAAGATGAAGATATTTCAAGAAATGTAGCTCAGAACTTGGAGGCAAACGGTGTGACCATTCACCGGAATTCAAGTTTAAAGGAGATGATTCAGCTGGACGGTCAAGTTCAGTATATCATCCTGTGTGAGGATGGACGGGAGGAAATATACACAGTTGAAAAGGCCCTAGTTTCCGTTGGGCGCGTTCCAAACGTTGAAAATATCGGGCTGGATAAGGTAGGGATGGAGTTGGACAAACGCGGTTACGCCGTTGATGATGAAACTCAGACCTCCATCTCCAACATTTACGCTGTAGGAGATTTCACAGCCGACATCGCCTTGGTGAATATTGCAGAGATGGAAGGAAGGTTTGCTGTGGAGCGAATCTATTCAGACAAGCCAACTCCAATGACCTACGAAAACATTTCTACCATTATGTTTTTGAATCCCGAGGTAGCAGGTGTTGGAATGAATGAAATTGAAGCGAGGAGAAAAGGGCTTGCCTACAGGTGCGCGAAAATGCCATACAATTTAGTAGGTCGAGCCATTGCTCAAAGGAATACAACGGGTTTCTTTAAAATTCTTGTCACCGACGACGATGAAATGCGCATTCTGGGTATGAGGGCTATGGGAAATCATGCTTCCAGCACGATTGAGGCCATGGCTTTGCTGATCAAGAAAAAAATGGGAATTCATGAATTGGCTGAACTCATTCACCCGCACCCTTCGATCGTTGAAGGAATCATGACCTGCGCACGAATGCTACTAGGCAATTCTATTATGAAGCCTTCTGTTTTTCACAGAGATATGTCCTGCTACAGAGTGAGTGCCAAAGGCAAAATCGACAACCTTTTTGAAGGTCAGGAAAAGCTCAATCAAAAAGAGCTTTCGCCACAGGGCGCGAAGAGTTAAGCAACAGACTTCTCTTCTTATCCGAAACCTTCATGTTTACAATGTTCTCCTGAGAATCAATTTGGTCAAAGAGGAGACTGTTTGAGACCTTCATTTCTTCAGGTTCATTCTTTAAATCTAGACTTACGAAGAGGTAGATCAAATCATTTTCCTCGCATTTGGAACCCAAATAAGTAAGCTTCAATTCTTTTTCATTCACAACGATTCCAAAGTTCTCCGACAAATAATTCTCGAGTAGAGTTTGAATTGTTGTTGCCTCGCCGCAGGGTTCAAGAATCGATTCATCTCTTGCTTGGATAGCTTTCAGGAGGTCGTCTTGAAAAAGCTTAATACTTACCTCCAATCTTTTTTTGTTTGAATTGAACTCAATCTCTGTGACGC
>CAXAIH010000407.1:0-1610 GCA_963968755.1 uncultured Flavobacteriales bacterium | reverse complement strand
GTAGAAATTTCCATACTTAAGGTTATGGAAGATGGGCAGAAGCACGTCAAAACTCGCCGTGTTAATCCAGAGATGCCTATACCTGTCGAAACCTCTGAAATTCATGGAATCTACGACGATGATGTAAAGGACGAGCCTACCTTCCAGCAACTAGCAAAGTCACTCTACATCTTTATAGACGGTTGCGACCTAGCGGGCTTCAACTCGAATCGTTTTGATATTCCCCTACTAGAAGAGGAATTTTTGCGTGCCGACATTCATTTTGATTCAAGAGAACGCAGTAGCGTAGACGTTCAGAACATCTTTCACAAGATGGAACAACGAACCTTAGTGGCTGCTTACAAATTCTATTGCGATAAAGACCTTGAAGGAGCTCACTCAGCTGAAGTGGATATCACCGCTACCTATGAAGTTTTGGAGGCACAGATCGCTCGATACGACGAATTACAAGGCGACGTAGAGTTTCTGCACGATTTTTCTAAAAGAAACAATGCCTTGGATGGCATGAACCGGATTTATGAAAATGATGAAGGGATCGCCTGTTTTAATTTTGGAAAACATAAAGGAAAAGCGGTAACGGAAGTTTTCTCAAAAGACCCCTCCTACTTCGCTTGGATGATGAAAGGAGACTTCGCTTTGAGCACAAAACGGGTTCTGAAGGAGATTTGGGAAAAATATAAGGGCTAGTATGAAAATCATTTGCACCGGAAGAAATTATAGCCTTCACGCAAAAGAGTTGGGCAACGAAGTCCCAAGTGAGCCCATCTTCTTCCTTAAACCTGATAGCGCTCTCCTGCTAAAAAACAAAACCTTCTTCCTCCCCGACTTCAGTCAAGACGTGCATCACGAGCTCGAACTAGTTGTTCGCATCAATAGATTGGGGAAAAATATCAAGCGAGAGTTTGCCCCACGCTACTATTCCGAAATCGCTTTGGGAATTGACTTTACCGCACGCGATCTTCAAAAGGAATGCAAGGACAAGGGACTTCCTTGGGAAAAGGCAAAAGCTTTTGATGGCTCGGCTCCTTTGAGTGAATGGCGGGACTTAAGCTCCCTTGGTGGTTTCGAAAAACTTGAATACAACTTAAAGGTCAACGGCGAAGAACGCCAGAAAGGAAGCCCAGAAGAAATGCTGTTCCATGTTGATGACATCATAGCACACGTCTCGAAATATCTCACTTTAAAAATTGGAGATCTCATTTATACAGGGACTCCAGCTGGTGTTTCCCAGGTTGTTGAAGGCGATAATCTACAAGCATTTCTCAATGGTGAAAAACTCATTGACATGCGGGTAAAGTAGGAATGGATATTGTATGTACTTTGCTCTAAACCATGCGAGCACTTCTCTTTTTATTTTCTTTCCTAATCGCACTGCCCTCCATTGCGCAACTTGAAAATCAAACAGATGTGAATGTGCTAAAGCAAGGTCCATGGAAAGCCAAGTATGAGAATGGAAACCTTCGATATGCTGGTCAATTTAAGGACGGTAAGCCAGTAGGACTCTTTCGCTACTTCGATGAAGAGAAGGTAAAAACCAAAGAAGTTAATTTCAAAAACGACACCGCTGAAGCCACCTTTTTTCACACCACAGGAGAGAAAATGGCCGTTGG
>CAXAIH010000406.1:0-1618 GCA_963968755.1 uncultured Flavobacteriales bacterium | reverse complement strand
TCTTTCTTGCCTTCTTTATAGTACCCTTGATTCTTTAGCGAGCCATCCTCGTAGTGATACTCCCAAAGTGAATCTTGAAGGTCTTCCTGAAACCACCCTTTCATGAAAATCTGTCCGTCCATTAGGTAATGTGTCCACAACCCTTCTTTCTTGCCCGTTTTATACTCTCCTTCGCGTTCCTTGCCGCCATCTTCGTAGTAAAAAGCAACTGGTCCGTGCAGCTCTCCATTTTGAAAGTTCTTCTCCAACTTAGGCTGATCATCTGAAAAGTACTTTACCCATGCACCTGTTTTGCTACCTTTTTGGAATTCGCCTTTTAGCAAAAGGATACCGGTAGAGCTATATTCCTCCGTTAAACCGTCTTTGAGGCTATTCTTAAAGTTTTCTTTCTTCACCAATGCGGAATGCTTGTTATAGGTCTCAATACTTCCGTTTCCCTTTTTCAGCGTTTGATTACCGGCTTTGTTCCAAGCATCCTGGTAGAAACTTGAATCTTCTTTAAACCAGATGGACTTCCATGGAGAGCCGGTTTCATAGAAATACGACCAAAGGCTATCTCGCCTTCCCAGGTCAAAATACCCTTGAACACCTAGTTGACCATTCTGAAACCATGTTTTGAAAATGCTGTCCTGAAGGTTTTCTTTGAAGAAGCCGAGATTGAATGCTTTTCCATTTTCATGAAATGTTTCAACCTTCCCATTGAATTTACCATAACGGTAGTTGGCCACCTCCTTTAAGGTTCCGTCCGGGTGCCAATATTTCCACTCTCCCGTTTCCTTGCCGTCGAGGTAGATTCCCTCTTTACTTTTTATCTTTTTTTCCTTGTTATGATACTCTGTATAGAACTGCTCAATTTGACTGAAGTTGATCAGAGGAGTGAGCAGAAGGCAAAGGATGAGGGTTGTTTTCATTCAGCTCAAAACTAAGGTTCGAGACAAACAAAATTTGAGAAGGTGCGCCGTGTTTCAAACGACCTAGTGTTTAAAGTGACTGATCTTAACAAAACTTAAGTCAAAAAACGCCCCCACAAATGTGAACGCTCCTTCATTTGAGTTGTACAGAAGTAAAAAGCCGTCACAAATGAGTATTTAAGAATATCTGGGAATCACTTTATTTCTTTTGCTTTTTGGTTTTAGCCTAGTGGCTTTGGGCCCAGCATCAGCAGCGAACCAATTCCGAGCTGAAATATTTGACCCGATTACCATCACCCTCGCCCCTCTTCTAGTGATTTTGGGATTTGATATTGGAGTGTATGGAATTTTCAAAGGAAAAGAGGTAGGGTTTTGAAAGGCGAGGATGAAGAAATATTGATTGCCCTTCAAGCTGGACCCTCAGAAGCCTTCGCTGAAATTTACGAGCACTATTCGAACCACCTTCACCACTTCTTTTGGAGGGGCCTTCATCGCGACAGTGAGCTTTCAAGAGACTTCGTTCAAGATCTATTTCTAAAAGTAATTGAGAAACCTGAAGCCTTTGATCCGAGGAAAAAGTTTAAAACGTGGATTTTCTCTGTCGCAAACAACATGCTTATCAATGAATACAAGCGAAATGCAGTGCGACACAATAACAAGGAACTCCTTTAGGAGAATCACATTAATGATTCGGCACTGTCCATTGT
>CAXAIH010000405.1:0-1651 GCA_963968755.1 uncultured Flavobacteriales bacterium | reverse complement strand
ATGTAATTATAGGAACTCCAGGTCGTTTGCTCGATTTGCATTCAAGAAGGAAACTCGATTTACGTTATGTAAATACCTTGGTGCTCGACGAGTTTGACCGTATGCTCGATATGGGCTTTGCTAAAGACGTGCAGCGCATCATCGATGAACTTCGATCGCGTAAGCAAACAATGCTCTTCTCTGCTACCCTGCTCGGATCGCAACAAAAGATGATCGATCAAATTCTTCATAATCCCATTGAAGTACGCGTAAGTTCTGGTGAAACGTCAGGTGATCAAATTGAACAAGACATTGTTCGCGTGGATGCTGGTGAAGACAAATTCAAGAAGCTAGTTGAAATGCTCAACTCAGAGGAATTTAATCGAGTGATTCTATTTGATGAGACGAAGCATAAAGTGAATCGACTTTGTGGGAAGCTTAACAAAGTGGGCATCAAGGCAGATCAGATTCAAGGAAATAAGAGTCAGAACGCACGTCAAAGGGCACTCAATTCATTCAAGAAAGGAGAAATTCAAGTATTGGTTGCAACTGATGTAGCAGCTCGTGGAATTGATGTTGACGATGTAACACACGTGATTAACTACGAACGACCAGTTACTTTTGAAAGCTATATTCATAGAATTGGCCGTACGGGAAGAGCTGGAAACCTTGGCAAGGCATTCACCTTCGTAGATTAATTCTTACAAAATCTAAAAGCATCAGGCTCCAACTATTTGGGGCCTTTTCTGTTTGGTACCTTTGAACCTGAAATGCGAACACGCTTATGACCGCCATCAATGAAATTAAAGCGCTGGGTTTTCCCTGGGAAACCCGTGATCCCTTCTTATTCTGCGTACATCACCTCGATCATTACCCAAGTGGCGACGACGACATGGCTCCAGCCAAAGAGCTTTTACAAGGAAGATCGATTGGCAGTGACTTCACCATTAAGGATGGATGGAGAATGTATCATGGCTCTAAACTGCCGGGTTTTCCATATCACCCACACCGAGGTTTCGAAACCATTACAATCAACAAGCAAGGTTTTGTAGATCATTCTGATTCCTTTGGAGCCGCAGGGCGATTCTGTTCGGGTGATACGCAATGGATGACTGCGGGAAAAGGTGTTCTTCACTCGGAGATGTTCCCGTTGCTAAATAAGCAAGGAGATAATACCCTCGAAATCTTTCAAATCTGGATCAACCTGCCGGCAGCGAGCAAATTCGTGGAGCCTCATTTTAAGATGTTGTGGGATGAAGAGGTGCCAAAAATTCAGGTGAAAGACGAAGCAAAAAAAGGAGTAAAGCTTGAGCTAGTTGCAGGAACGCATCATGAAAATAAAGCGCCCTCTCCCACTCCAAATTCATGGGCTGCAGATCCTAAGAACGAAGTTGGGGTTATGTGTCTTGAGCTAGAAGCAGGCGCTAAATGGACACTGCCAGCTATTTCGGCCGGGGCGAATAGAGCGGCCTATTTCTACAAAGGTTCTAGTCTGAAGATCGACCAAAAATTATTGAAAGAGTATCATATGGCATATTTACAGCCAGATGCTGAAATTCAATTTCAGAGCGGAGATCAGAAAGCTTTCATACTCATTCTACAGGGCCAACCCATAAAAGAACCAGTTGCTCAACACGGCCCTTTTGTCATGAATACAAAGCAAGAAATTCAA
>CAXAIH010000404.1:0-1652 GCA_963968755.1 uncultured Flavobacteriales bacterium | reverse complement strand
CCGGTAAATTAGCCATCGAGCCAGGTGCCTTGTTTACAGGTTCCTGCAGTATGGGCGCCGTTCTAAAAGAAATGAATAGTGGGTCACAAGTCGAACGACAAGAGAAAACGGCCTAATTTTCTCCTCAAGTATTCGTCGATGGCCATTAAGATGGTCGTTCTTATCCTTGCAGGCGTTTTTGCAGGTAGAGCTCTTGACGATTACCTTCCAATTGAAACCCCCGTTGCTACCTTGATCTTAAGTTTAGGAGGCGTATTTTTATCCATGTATGTATTCATTCGCGACGTAAAACAATGAGCTTAAAATGGGTCATATGGGGCCTGAGCCTCTTTGTAATCTTTGAATTCTTCGTTTACCTCATCCCTATTCCCGGGGTTTTGAATACCGAGCAGTTGCTTCTTAGTCTTTCCAACATCCTTTTCATCCTGTTTTTTCTTCTGGGCCTTGGGTGGGTAGGTAAAAGCAGTAAAAAAAGACCTCAAACATTTGTTACCAATTTCATGGGCTTCACAGGCTTTAAAATGTTCGCCTCCCTCGTGTATATGCTTCTTGTAGGTGTGAATTTCAGAGATTCACTGAACGCCTTTTTGTTGGGCAGCATGACCATCTATTTCGCCTACACCATTCTTGAAGTTCTGATTTTCAGGCAGCTTGCCCTTGACGTAGACCAAGGGTAGTTCATAAGTCACCCCTTCCCCTTCTTGACTTTTACTAGTCGATTCCCTAGATTAGTTCAAACTAAACTACACTACTTATGATTGAGGATCCAAATGGCATCTTGCCCCTCATTCAAGAATATCTCTTTTACGAACCTCTTTTGATTCCTGGAATTTTTCTGGCTGTTTTTGGCGTTGCAGGACAATGGACGTTGTACAATAAGTGTGACTTGAAGGGCTTGGCAAGCGTAATTCCGGTATGGAACGTTTTAGAATTCATGAAGATCATGGGCCGACCAAAATGGCAGGGCCTTATCGTAATGTTTCCACCCCTATTTATGCTTTATGCACTTTTCACTGAGCCTATCGGAATGAGCACTACCTATATTGTTGCAGATGTGGTGATGTTGATTTGGGCGCTTTTTATGATGAAGCTTTATGTAGAGCTCTGTCAGAGTTTTGGAAAACTCTCCAGTACAAGCTACCTCTTGTGTATCCTTTTCAATGGCTTCTATGTCCTTTATCTGGGGATTTCGAGTGATACTGAATATCACGGTCCTGTTTACGGCAAAAACATGGATGAAATCAAAGCGCAGGTTGCTGCAGTGGATGCTGAAGCTTAAGATCTAACTTTTCTACCCCCACCTCTATTCGGCGGTTGATTGGGGGGCTTCCTTCACAAAGGCTCATCCCGAAGGTTCGGGATTGGCCACAGTCTTTTCCTATTCCCCGTGCTCGCTCGGATAAGGAAATCCGAGCGAGTGTTAACCCTACCGCGGATTGTTCGCTCATTGCTTTCGCGAACATCAAAGGGATTCCCTTCACAAAGCCTGAGCGCAAGGCGCTCTCTGGCTTTTTCTTAACCTATTCGCCTACGAGCAAGCTCGGGCGAGGGCAAAGAAAAAGCCCCTTTCGCTTTTGCGAAAGAGGCTTTGAGGTCACGAGCGGATTCGAACCGCTGTAGATGGTGTTGCAGACCACTGCCTAGCCACTCGG
>CAXAIH010000403.1:0-1672 GCA_963968755.1 uncultured Flavobacteriales bacterium | reverse complement strand
GCTCTGTTGGCCCTATCAGGCTGTTGGTTCGTCATGATTGCGGCTTGGCCTATGGACATTGGTGGAAGGCCAAACTTCGTGCTCTACGAAAACCTTCCTGCATTCATTCCTGTAACATTTGAGTTTACAGTGCTTTGTGCAGCGCATGGTATGGCCATCACTTACCTTTTAAGAAACTGGACGTTACCAGGTGTTAAGGCTCGTAACCCACACCCTCGTACAACGGACGATCATTTTTGTATTGAAATTTCTACGGCTGAGAATGGAAACTTCTCAGATGAAGACATCAATTCATTGTTGAAGGAGACCGGAACGGTTGAAATATTCGAACGCGCATGAAAGCACTAAGACATTTTCAATGGGCAAACTTTGTGGGAATTCTAATGTTCGGTTTGATTGTTCTGCAATCTTGTAAGAGCGATGACAACGCCCCGGGATACGAATACATGCCCGACATGTATCGCTCACCGTCGTTAGAGACGTATGCCGAGACAGATTTAACCGCTCATGGATCTACTGCTTTGCAGCCAGTAGAAGGAACAATACCGATGGGATTCGTTCCTTATGCTTATCCAAACACAGCTGACGGATATGCTGCCGCTGGCAAGGATTTGCACGACCCGAGTGCGTCGAGACCAGATGTGTTGGCGGAAGGAAAAGAGATTTACACCAAAATGTGTATTCAATGTCATGGGAAAGCTGGTAAGGGTGACGGAACAGTTGCTTCCAATCCGAGATGGCCTGGACCACCACCAGCTTATGACTCTCCAGCATTGAAGGATCTTCCTGAAGGAAAAATCTTTCACTCAATTCACTTCGGAAAAGGACTTATGGGCTCTCACGCTTCCCTAATTGTTCAAGAAGACCGATGGAAATTGGTTCATTACGTACAATCGCTTCAAGACAAGGACCGTAAGATGGCTGAACTTGGAGGTGGAGAAGTTCCCGCAAAAGAACCTATGGCTGAGGAGCCTGAGGCTGAAGAAGGAGAAGAAATGGCAACTAAAGAATAAAGGACAGAAAAGCACTCATCAATGGAACAATTTACTCTTCCAACAAGAATGCGAAACATCATCTACATCCTCATTGGAATTGGGGCTTTGAGCCTTGTGATGGGTGTAGTGAATGTTATGGGAGCCGAAGAGGCAGAACATCACCACGCTGTACAACGACTTTGGGGTAACATTTTGATCAATGGACTATTCTTCTTTGGGATAGCCTTGATGGGAACCTTCTTTATGGCGGTTCAATACGCTGCAGAATCTGCATGGGCTGTAACTGTGAAACGTGTGTTTGAGGCTGTTAGCCAGTATGTATACGTTGGAGCTTTGGTGCTTGTCGTGGTCTTTGCTGCTGGAGCAATGCATTTGCACCACCTGTATCACTGGATGGATCCAAACCTCTACATTGAATTTTTGGCTGATGGAAGTGTGAATCCAGAATACGATGAAATTATTGCGGGTAAAGCAGCCTTTTTGAATCAACCTTTCTTCTGGGCACGTGCGCTTCTATTTATGGGTGTTTACATCTGGTTCACGCGCCGCTTTAGAAAACGCTCTCTTGAAGAGGATATGACCGGTGGTACTTCCTTGCACTACAACAACGTAAGAGATGCTGCCATCTTCTTAGTATTCTTTGGTTTCACTTCTATGGTTGCTTCATGGGATTGGAT
>CAXAIH010000402.1:0-1684 GCA_963968755.1 uncultured Flavobacteriales bacterium | reverse complement strand
GTTTAGTGGCATTAACACCTCGCGCGGGCGAACACGTATTGCGCACAGAAGACATCCTAAAAGCCATTGAAGACCATGCCGACGAGCTTGCCTTGGTCATGATTGGGGGGGTAAACTTTTATACTGGTCAGGTCATTCAAATGAAAACAGTTTGTGCTGCGGCACATAAGGCTGGAGCACTTTGTGGTTTTGATCTTGCGCATGCAGCTGGAAATATCCAGATGGACCTCCACGATTGGGGGGTTGATTTCGCTGCTTGGTGTTCCTACAAATATTTGAATTCAGGGCCGGGAAGTGTGAGCGGCATCTTTGTTCATGAAAACCATCACGGCAAGGAGCTTCCTCGTTTTGAGGGCTGGTGGGGACACGACAAAGCGGAACGCTTCAAAATGGGAAGCACCTTCAAAGCCATTCATTCGGCAGAGGCATGGCAACTGAGCAATGCTCCCGTTCTGGCCATGGCCGTTCATAAGATCTCATTGGATTTATTCATGCAGGCTGGTATGGAGAATATTCGCGCAAAAAGTCTCAAGCTCAGCTCTTTCTTGCGAGATCTAATTGAAGATATTTCAATGAATAATGAAGGGGTTGAATTCGAGATTATCACTCCAAAAGCAGATGAGGAGCGCGGCTCACAATTATCTATTTTGGTTTATGGAGAAGGCAAAGCCATGTTCGATCACCTCACAAAAAAAGGAGTGATTGCTGATTGGAGGGAGCCCAACGTTATTCGAATTGCCCCTATACCGCTTTACAATAGCTTCGAAGACTGTTTCCAATTTGGACAAATTCTACAAGATTTTCTAGATTCTTGAAACACATTTTAGAGATACAAGGATTCCTTCTTCGAGAGACCAACGAAGAAGATGCGGAGTTCTTCTACGAGTTGAACAGTGACCCTGATGTTATTAAGTTCACAGGGAACGATGCCTTCACGAGTATTGAAGAAGCCCGAAAGATGCTCAGAAATTATCAGGATTATAAGAAGAATGGATACGGCCGTTGGGCAGTAGTTGAAAAAGCCACAACTGAGATTTGGGGTTGGTGTGGACTCAAGCTGCGCGAGAATGGCGAGATTCATCTTGGCTATCGATTTCACAAAAGGTATTGGAACAAAGAAGCGGCCACAGAGTGTTCTATTACTTGCATCCAATATGGATTTGAGAACTTAGGGCTCCCCCGAATTATGGCGGAAGCACTTATAGAGCACAAAGCTTCCGAACGCGTTATGCAGAAGGCAGGAATGAACTTTTGCAGAAACGACCAAGACCACGATGGAGAAACTATAATGTATGAGGTTAAGCTTAATGCTTGATTTAATACTTTAGGCTTGAATTCTAGGAAGCATGGATTGCAATCAGCCACATTGAACATCAAACGAATTAAGCTAGTAAGTCTACTCCTATTAATACTCAGCTGTACTTTTCATTCTTATGGGCAGGAGCCAACAAAAACCAGAGTTAAGCTTGGCAAGCTCAAAGCACATGGCAGGAACTACAGCCTAATCGACTTTATACGCGCTCCAAAAGGCTATCTCTCCATTCTAAAATATGAGCATTCTGATAAATTTAAGCTGAAATTCTACGACCGACGAATGAAGCTCTTGGAACAACTAAAATACGTTCCTAGAACCCCAGATGGAGATGAAAAAAGACTGAGCTTTCGAGAATTTGTACACTGCGGA
>CAXAIH010000401.1:0-1687 GCA_963968755.1 uncultured Flavobacteriales bacterium | reverse complement strand
TAACGGCCCTTTTCTAGAAGAAGATAGGGCCCTGTCAAATATTGGCCTCGATTTATTCGGTCTGACGCTCATTGCCTTTAAAAGCGCAGGTTAGATGGAAGGAAAAGGCAGAACGGAAGATGATTTAGCCTTCAAAAGACCTGAACACGAATTTCGTTCTTGTCATTTAGTGGAAGAGCCGAATAAGGACTTTGCCCACAGTATGGTGCGTCAAATGCTCTTCTCTGCTTATCAATTGCTTTTATACAACGCGCTGGAGTCTAGCTCAGACGAGCAGCTTGCGGCTTTTGCTGCAAAGTCATTAAAAGAGGTGAAATATCACTGGAGACATGCTTCACGATGGATCGTGCGCCTGGGAGATGGGACGGAAGAGAGTCACAAGCGAGTTCAAGACTCATTCGATATTCTATGGTCTTTTCGCTTTGAGTTTTTCGAACAAGATGAGGTTGTTAGTACCCTTCAGGAAACAGGTGTGCTTCCCAAGATGGATTCTTTTCAGCCGGAGTATGAAACACTCGTCAAGGAAATCGTGGAAGAAGCAACACTTGTTATTCCCGAAAAGGAAGGCTTTAAAGCAACCGGAGGGAGAAAAGGTCACCACAGCGAATATCTCGGACACATTTTAAGCGAGTTTCAGTATTTGGTTCGCGCATATCCAAATTCCAGCTGGTAATGACCATGACCGAATCCGAAGTTTTGGATGTTTTGGCTCGAGTCAAAGATCCTGAAATACCGGTTCTGAGTCTCATTGATTTAGAGGTTAGACGAAAGGTAATTACACAAGGAAACGGCAAGGTAGTCATCTCAATTACGCCAACCTATTCCGGCTGTCCTGCTGTGAAATTCATGAAAGATGACATTCTTGAAATACTTCATAATGAAGGCGTTGAGGACGTTGAGCTTAAAGAAGTAATTAAGCCAGCTTGGACCACCGACTGGATTACACAGGATGCTAGAAAGCGACTTCTTGAATACGGAATTGCACCGCCTGTTGAGGGAAGCGTGGACAAAGGCGACTTGATGGCAGACCCCGCTCAAGTAGCTTGTCCTCAATGTGCCTCCAAAAATACGAGAATGATATCTCAGTTTGGATCAACGGCATGCAAAGCATTCTACCAATGCAACGATTGCAAGGAGCCTTTTGATTACTTCAAGTGTTTGAAATAGAATCAAACAATTTGGAGGGCTGCTTGACACACTAGTAGAACTTTTAAGAATTCAAACAGAGTATGAATAATTTATCAAGAATTGGATTAGACAAGGATAAGAGTGAAGACTTGGCAAACCTGCTGAACGATCTTCTCGCGAACTATTCAACCTTTTATCAGAACACCCGAGGTTATCACTGGAACATTCAGGGCGAGAAGTTTTTTGAACTTCACCTCAAGTTCGAGGAGTTGTACAACGACCTCTTCATGAAAATTGATGAAGTTGCCGAGCGTATCTTGACCTTGAGCCACCGTCCGCATTACCGCTTCTCAGAGTATTTGGGAAAGTCCGAGATTAAGGAGAGCTCCAATACGTCTAACGGAAGAGCCGCCATTGGTGAGATTCTGGAAGCTTTTAAGATTTTACTGAGCAAACAGCGTCACATCCTTGCTCTTTCGGGAGAAATAGAGGACGAAGGGACCAACGCTCAAATGAGCGATTACATGCGTGAGCAGGAGAAGCTGGTATGGATGTATTC
>CAXAIH010000400.1:0-1690 GCA_963968755.1 uncultured Flavobacteriales bacterium | reverse complement strand
ATTAAATTCTGTTTTTCTGCTGAGATCCATACTTATTAGACTAGCTTTTGGAAGAAAGGTTTAATCAGCGATTAAAAAATCTTTCAATTTTTTCTGGGCTAGGTGGTAATTTGATTTCACACCTCCTTCTGAAAGACTAAGTATAGCTGCGATTTCAGTGAATTTCAAATCTTCGTAATTTCGCATTTGAAAAACTAACCTTTGTTTCTCTGGCAGCTTTAAAAGAGCCTTTTGGAATTTTTTCTCAGCTTCATCACCGTCAAAATATGGGTCAGCTTCTAATACTTGTTCCAGATTCTTCTCTACATCTATGATCGGAATGAAGAAAAAGCGTCGTTTCTCTTTCAGGAAATCAATGCACTTGTTGGTGGCAATTCGAATGAGCCAAGTTGAGAGTTGACTTCTTCCTTCAAACGAATCTATTTTCTGCCAGCTCTTGATGAAGGTTTCTTGAAGCAGGTCATCCGCATCCTCATGGCTCAATACAATTCTTCGAATGTGCCAATACAGCCGTTCTTGGAATTTCCTGCATAGAAGATTAAAAGTGTAGTTTTTCGACCCCGGATTCCTCAAGCCTTCGAGTAATTCCTGATCCGAGGGATGCTCCATTTAAGCTGGGTGGCGTTTGTTAATGAGCTTGTTTACAGCCTCAACAATGTGCTCTTCTGAAAGACCATATTTAACAAGCAATTGCTCCGGTGTACCACTCTCGCCAAACACATCTTTCACTCCAACGAATTCAATGGGTACAGGAGCTTCGCTGGCCACTACTTGCGCAACACGTGATCCCAATCCACCAATGATTTGATGTTCCTCAGCGACTATGCATGCGCCAGTCTTACCAACAGACTTAATGATGGCTTCTTCGTCCAAAGGTTTGATGGTATGAATGTTTATCACTTCAGCATCAATGCCGTTGTTCTCCAGTTCTTGTGCTGTTTCTAGTGCTTTCCAAACAAGGTGACCGGTTGCGATGATGCTCAGGTCTTTTCCTTCCTTGAGTACATCGGCTTTTCCAATTTTGAATTCTTGCCCTGCTGGGGTAAAATTTGGAACCTTTGGTCTGCCAAAGCGGAGATAAACGGGTCCCTCCATTTCAGCGATGGCCAAGGTCGCTGCCTTTGTCTGGTTGTAATCGGCAGGACAAATTACTGTCATGTTTGGAAGCATTTGCATCATTCCGATGTCTTCTAGGATTTGATGCGTGGCTCCGTCTTCACCAAGGGTTAAACCTGCATGTGATGCGCAGATTTTTACGTTTTTGTCAGAGTATGCAATGCTTTGACGAATCTGGTCGTAGACCCGACCCGTGCTAAAATTGGCGAACGTTCCTGTAAAAGGAATTTTCCCACCAATAGCCAATCCAGCAGCTACACCTAACATATTTGCCTCTGCAATTCCGCATTGAATAAATCTATCAGGCCATCGATCGGCGAAGTCGTTCATCTTTAAGGAGCCCGTAAGGTCCGCGCAGAGTGCAACTACTTCTGGGTTTTTTTCGCCGAGTTCGCTGAGACCAACTCCGAAGCCGGAGCGAGTGTCTTTGTTTCCTTGGTTTTCGTAATAGGCCATATTAGAAATTGATTGAGGTTGAGGCTCCCGATTTAATAAAGAATTCTTTTTCTTGAGTGAAGACTACTCCTTTTGCTCCAGTCGGTCGGAACAGTGCTCGGTATCTTCCGGGTCTGTT
>CAXAIH010000399.1:0-1692 GCA_963968755.1 uncultured Flavobacteriales bacterium | reverse complement strand
CGGATGGAATTCTATTCTCTCTGAGCGACGATGCCTATCCAATTGTGTTAGAGAGCATGAAACCAACCAAAGGTTTGCTCATGCATACCTCTGGCAACTTAGGCCTCGAAGTCTTTAAGGAACACAGCCAACGAGCTGGGTCCCTCTACCCCTTTCAAACCCTAAGCAGCAGTCAAAACATCGACCTGGAGAATGTTCCGTTTTTCGTTTCAGCGAGCACAAGCGAAGATGTGTTGGCTATTGAAAAGCTTGCCCGTCTTATAAGTAGCAAAGTTCACAGGGTGGAAGATGAAGAACGAAAATCATATCACCTAGCAGGCGTGTTCGCCAACAATTTCGTGAATCACATGTACCTTCACGCCAAATCAATATGTGAAAGAGAAGGGCTTAAATTTGATCTGCTCGAACCTCTGATCCAAGAAACACTCGTGAAAGCAATGACACTAGGCCCATCAAAGGCACAAACAGGACCGGCGCGGCGAGTGGATGAGAATCTACTGAACAGGCACTACAAGCAGCTTCAGGGGCATCCAGAAGCTCAGAAGTTGTATCAAACCATTTCCGAGAGCATTATAAAAGAGTACCAAGATGAGTGAACATTATCTCGAGAAATTTGAGAAGATCAGCACCCTTCTATTCGATGTGGATGGAGTGCTCACCGACGGCAGTGTGGTCTTAGTAGGTGGGGGTGAGCAGGCGCGTACGATGTATGTGCGTGACGGATATGCGCTTCAACTTGCCGTGAAAATGGGTTATCGAATTGGCATCATCTCAGGCGGACGGTCTGAAGAAGTGCGAAAGCGCATGGAGGATCTTGGCGTAAAAGACATTTATCTCGGCGTGGCCAACAAACTTGCTCGCTACGAATCCTACAAACAAGAGAACAATCTTGATGATTCGCAGATTTTGTATGTCGGGGATGATCTACCCGATTATCAAGTTCTCAAGGCCGCAGGTGTTTCATGTGCACCGGCAGATGCCGATCATGAAATCAAGAGTATTGTTGATTACGTTTCTCCAATTGAAAGTGGACGTGGGTGCGTTCGCGACATCATTGAAAAAGTACTTCGCGTTCAAAAGAAGTGGTTCGACCCAAATCACGAGAGTCATGAATTCAAGAATTTTTTCTGGTAATGAACCCAGTAATCGCCTTCCTTAAAGCAGCTCGTTGGAAAAACTTGTTGATCATAGCTATCACACAGGTCTTGCTCAGATATTTCATCCTGCAGCCCTTCGTGCGATTGGTTGATCTCGAATTGGCCTTTACCGATTTTGAGTTCTTTCTTCTCTTACTCTCTACCGTATTTATCGCAGCAGGTGGTAATATCATAAACGATTACTTCGATCTTAAGATTGACCGAATCAATAAGCCCAACAACATCATTGTCGGACGCTACATTAAGCGCCGGGTTACCATGGTAGCCCATGTAATCCTTAATGTCAGTGGGTTCATCAGAGGCCTCTTCCTCGGCATTCGTCTGGGTATATGGCAGCTGTGCTTTTTGCAGCTTTTCTGGACCATTGCTCTCTGGTATTATAGTACCGAGCTGAAATATATGTTCCTCTGGGGGAATTTGGCCATCGCACTCTGTGTCGCTTTGGTTCCCTTGAGCGTAGGTCTCTATGAAATCCCTGCTCTGATTGACGCCTATAAATATTATGCGCAAGGAGAAAGTGAGCAAGCTTTTGTAT
>CAXAIH010000398.1:0-1694 GCA_963968755.1 uncultured Flavobacteriales bacterium | reverse complement strand
GTATCGCTCAATATGGGCATGATTAAGGCGAGCTATGAAGCAACAGATTTTCGTGCAAATTTTGGCCTGATGGCAGGTAGCTATGTTCAGAATAATCTTAGCCATGAACCTTCTGCCTTCAGGAATATTTGGGAAGCGAACTTAGGTTATCAAATTCGAGATGGTCTTTGGATCGATGCTGGTGTGTTTTCCTCTCACCTTGGCTTTGAATCAATCATCAGCACTCAGAACCTCACCCTCACACGGTCCTTAGTAGCTGAAAACTCACCCTACTACTTGAGCGGTGTGAACCTTTCATATGAGCTCAATGAAAAATGGACATTTCTGGCGAATCTGTCGAATGGCTGGCAAGTGATGCAGGAGAACAATAGGTCTCTTGCTGGTGGAACTCAAATTCAATTCAAACCCACTTCTAAGATCACATTCAATCATTCAACCTTCTTCGGCGACGAACGAGACTATACCGGCCGAACCAGGTTCAGGCTCTTTAACAACTTCTATACTCAAATCGATGTAGGCGATAAATTTCACGCGATTCTCGGTTTCGACTATGGAACGCAAAGCAATGCAGATTGGATGGGCGGAGCAGTCATACTCGCCTATGATTTGAGTAATCGCCTCGCCATAGCAGGACGTGGAGAGTTTTTCAGAGATGAACAAGGAAATGTTCTCTCGTTTGCTTCCGAGGTCCTTTCAGGATCTTTAAACATGGATTTCCATTTGACAAACCGTCTAGATTTCCGCCTAGAAGGAAAATGGTACGACCACAGTCCATTGATTGCAACAACCATCTTTAGCCGCTTTAGCCGAAACGGATTTATGGCTTTTGGGAGCTTAGCGGCTGAGTTTTAGACCTAAGTAACATCAAGGATGACCTGGTCCTATCTACTTTGTAAGGCCAGTTCGGGTGCTCCACATAGTTTTGCATTTTAGCGCTAGATTTCAATGCATTAAGCTCACCAAGTACCTTAGAAACTGTTTCCTGCTTTTAACTCCAGTCTTTATCTGGAACCTCGCCTGGGTCGATTACCTTCCCACCTCCTAAAGACCAGATTCGTTCTCAAAGGACATTCCAGACTTTATCTTTTTTGGTGAAGATGGTCTGAGAGCCATTGTCTTTGTACTTCCCTTTCTAATGGTCTTTTCCATGGCGAGTAAACTGCAGCGCTTTGGTTTCGCGGTTTACCTACTCGGCATTGTGGTCTATTTCAGTTCATGGCTTGCGGTCATATATTGGCCAGCATCAACTTGGAGTATGAGCGCAGTTGGATTTACGGCTGCGGCTTACACGAGCGTCGTCTATCTTAAAGGCATCGGTTTGATTGGTCAAAACTCATTCTTAAAGCTTCGATGGATCTCGAAAATCTATATCCTCGCCAGCCTACTCTTCGAAGTCTTTCATACGCTGCGCGCTTATCTAGCTTTTCTGAAGCTGCAGAGAGAGGTGGATATATGGAGCATGGTGCAGGAGCATGGAGCCCTTCGACAAACTCAGGGTCTTCGGAAGTGAGAAGAAGGAAAGATCGATTCTGCCGCAAGAGAGGAAACGGAGATGAAAATTGCCCTATTTTTCAAAACAGATAATGAATCGCCTAGAGGTACTCTTCCTGATTTTAGCATGTACAAGTCTTTCGAGCCTTGGTCAAAAGAATGACACGAGAACCGAATTTGACACGGTTAAGTGTACCCAGGGC
>CAXAIH010000397.1:0-1714 GCA_963968755.1 uncultured Flavobacteriales bacterium | reverse complement strand
TTGTTGTAGCTATCAATCACAATTCCGTGATCCAAGTCTACCAGCATGGGGGAAGATTTTGCGCGCTGGTAGGCTAAATTCATGGTGGAAAAAAGCTTCTTCTGCCGGTAGTCTTTCAACACAGTTACAGAGTCCGCTAAATTGCTGTATTCATCCGCATTTGTTTCTTTAAATTTCTCATAGGCATTCCAAGCCATATTCACAGCCAGTTTAAGCTGACTCTCATCCTCGGGGTTGTTGAGGATTTTATTTCGAGCACCCTCTGAAAGCTCACGAACCTGTTCTAAAATATTTAGGTACTCTTCAAGTTTTCTGGACTCATCGACTTTAACAATTGCTAAGGATAAATCGGCCGCTTTGATTTTGAATTCGGCATTGAGAGAATCGGATTCAAGCTTAAGCGAATCTGCAATTTCTCCTTCTCGAGCTGCTTTTAGCGAAGCCAATCGCGCTTCCTCTTTTTTGAGCTTGGAATCCAAGGTGGCCATTTTGCCCTTCTTTTCAGCAAGCTTTGCGAGCTCTGCCGAATTTTTGGCTTCAGTATCTTTTCGCTCTGCAACTTTCCAGGCAATCTTGGCATCCTCTCGATCCTTTGCAGCTCGCTGTCCTGAAAGAAAATTGAACACAAGCAGAACGAGTAATCCCAGCACAAAAGCACCTACAATTGTTCGGTTCCGCGCCTTTACTTTCTTGCGTGATTCCTCTTCCGCTTCCTTAATTGCAAGCTCCCGCTCATATAATTCCTTACTGCGTGCAATGAAATCTTCAATCAGAATAAAGTTTGCCTTATATCGATTTGCCCATGCCAAATGTGGTTTCTTTTTATTATACCAACTCAGCGTAGCTATTAGCTTTTTACCTTGATAAGGGTGTTCCCCTTTATCAACATCGCGACCTATATCCACATAAAAGAGTGAATCTCTTCGTTCTTCTTCTATCCACTCTTTGAGCAGAAGCCACTTTTCAAGAACCAATTCCTGTGATATACTGATCAACGATTTAGCGGTGATAAGACTTTGAGCCTCATTAGAAAGTGCATCCAGCTTTTCCAGTCTCCTATCTATTTCATTCGATTCTAAAACACGCACCGCACCACAATCCCTTGCGATAAAGGGATTTAAAACGTCGACAATCTCGGCTAATTCACAATCTGTGATCTCCGCCAATTCTTCGATTCGTCTTGGAACGATGTAGACATCCCCTAAATGAGAATATGCCGTTAGGGCCTGAAAACAAAGCTGACAGGTCTTTTTCTTTCTTGAGTGAAAGCTGTTGTAGATTTCTTGCAATTGAGCTTGAATAGACCCATCCATGCCGCCAATAGCATAAAGATCATCTTTCCCAACCTCGTTAATACTCCCCTTGTGTCTCCAGTGATCAACACTGCGCATCATCGCGTGCTGAAATTGTCCAGGTATGATTGGCTCTACCTTCAGGAAATCATTTATTTCATCCACTAAAGCCTGCTCATACTGCAGGCTTGCCCGTTTGACGGTGCGTTCCAATACTTGGATAATTTCACTCTTGAGCAAAGGTCCAAGCAGAAATTGGTTCTTATTGATAATCTCTGCCAACTGAAAAAATTCAGAAAACTCACCCAAGTTCTCTGAGCGCAAACTTGTGAGAATGGTAATGGGGTAAGCCGTTTGACCAACACATTCAACCAATCTGTTGATGAAGAGCCGTACTTCCCTAGTTCTCGATTCACTTAAGT
>CAXAIH010000396.1:0-1726 GCA_963968755.1 uncultured Flavobacteriales bacterium | reverse complement strand
ACTGTGTTTTGCTTAGGGGAAGCGACATGGCATTGATGGTAAAATCACGTCGCTCTTGATCTTCCTCTAAGGTACCCGCTTCAACTTCAGGGTTTCTTGAGTTTCTGCTGTAACTCTCCTTGCGCGCCACAACAAATTCAATGTCCCAACCATCCATGCTGAGCCCAGCTGTACCGAAATTCTTATGCTCACTAAGGTTTTTTGCTCCGAATTTTTCTGTGAGTAGGCGCGCGAGTTCAATGCCAGCATTCTTTCGTGATTGGTCTTCATCAATCACTACCACGTCTAGATCTTTCGAATCGCGTTTGAGAATCAAGTCGCGCACGAAGCCGCCAATAATGTATACTTCGAGGCCCAATTGCTCAGCGGCATCAACCAGTTTCTTGAAAACTGGAAATGTCAATTCACTACTAAAATTCATCATCGGATCTGCTCGAGCTCACCTTTGTTATTAATCTTATAAATACTCGAGGCCATAACACCTCCAGAGCTCGGCAAATTTACCACATAATCTGCGGCAAGAAGCACTCGGGGATCTATCTCGTTTCGAAAAGTAGGAGCAGGGTCGCCACTCATATTAGCCGAGGTAGAAACCAGCGGTACGTCAATGCTTTGAAGCAAATTTTGGCAGAAGGGATGCAATGGAATTCTTACGGCTAAGCTGCCATTCGTAGCCTGAATGCCCGGAAGGTCCTTTTTCGATTTTGGGTAGATGAGGGTAAGTGGCTCTTGAGCTTCGTCCATCAATTGCTCAGCAATGGGAGAAATGTCCACATAGTTTCTCAGAACCTCTTGATCACGCATCAACACGATGAGTCCTCTCTTTTGAAGACGATCCTTCAAGGTTTGAATGCGCTCAATAGCCGCAGTAGCATGAGCCAAGCAACCAATTCCCCATACAGTGTCAGTAGGATACACCAATACTCCCCCGCTTTCAAGACATTTTAATGCCTTTTCGCTTTCTTCTTTCATTAAAGCCTTTGATAAAGACTCATCCATTTTTCACCAATGTCTTTTTCATTAAACTTTTGCACGTACTCTTTTCCTGCCGAAGTCATTTTATGAGCTAAAGACTTCGACGCTAGGATGTCGTTTACCCCTTTTGCCAAGGCATCAACATCTGTTGCGTTTATATACATGCTATCGGGTCCTGCGGTTTCTGCAAATACACCGCCGCTGCTGGTAATTACTGGGCACTCACTTTTTAAGGCTTCAATAAGCGGGATTCCAAATCCCTCGAACAAACTCGGATAGACGAAGACTTCAGCCATTTGATACAATCCTGAGAGCTGCTTGGTCGGTAATTTTTCAAGAAAATGGATTCTCTTCAAAACACCCAGCTTGGCTGCAAGCTTTTTCAACCGCTGATAATAAGAACTCTGTTTCCCAACAAGGACAAGGTCAAGGTCATTTATCATTGGAAGTGCTCGAACAATGCTTTCCTGATTCTTTCTCTTTTCAAGGGTGCCCACCGAAAGGATGAAATTCTTGACTAAACCAAACTCCTCGCGCAAGGCTTTCAATTCAGTTTCACTCTGTTTCTTGCCAAACTCTCGATGGCAACCTTGGTAGAGCACTTCTATTTTCTCTTCAGAAACTGAAAGAAACTGAATGAGGTCTTTTTTGGTTTGCTCAGAAATCGCAACGATTTGCTTCGCATCATGGCAAGAGTGGATCATCTTTTTCCTGTAGCTGATTCTGTCCGCTGGGCGGTACAACTTCGGAT
>CAXAIH010000395.1:0-1744 GCA_963968755.1 uncultured Flavobacteriales bacterium | reverse complement strand
ACATCTTGGTTCAAGAGTTCATCAAGGAGTCGGGCGGGGGAGATATTCGTGCCTTCGTAGTTGACGGAAAAGTTGTGGGAGCCATGAAACGAAAAGGCGTTGAGGGTGATTTTCGTTCCAATCTTCATAAAGGAGGTTCTGACAATAGCATAAAATTGCCCCGCGCATATAAGCAGGCTGCCATCGCCGCGGCAAAAGCCATGGGACTGAATGTCTATGGAGTTGATATGCTGGAATCTGAACGTGGTCCGCTCATCTTAGGAGTGAACTCTTCCCCTGGACTTGAGGGGATTGAGGGTGCAACAGGTTTGGACATCGCCGGACAGGTGATTCAGTACCTTGAAAGCGGAGTTACCAAGAAGAAAAAAATCGATCGAGTTGGTGCATAAAAAGCTCGCAGAGAGCAGTCAATTATGTCTACTTTTGACCACCTAAGAAATCAGCCCAATGTCTGTACTTGTAAATAAGAATTCAAAAATTATAGTTCAAGGATTTACCGGAAGTGAAGGAACTTTTCACGCCGAGCAAATGATTGAATACGGAAGTAATCTTGTAGGAGGTGTAACTCCTGGAAAAGGTGGACAAGAACATCTTGGAAAGCCTGTTTTTAACACAGTTGAAGAGGCAGTTGAAAAAGCTGGTGCTGATGTATCCGTCATTTTTGTACCACCACCCTTTGCAGCAGATGCGATTATGGAAGCTGCAGATGCTGGAATCAAAGTAATCATTTGCATCACCGAAGGAATTCCGACAAAGGACATGGTCTTGGTTCAAGATTACCTGAGCGACAAAGACTCTCGTTTGGTAGGGCCTAACTGTCCTGGTGTGATCACTCCTGGTGAAGCTAAAGTTGGAATTATGCCAGGTTTTATTCACAAGCCAGGAAGAATTGGAATCGTCTCAAGATCAGGTACGCTTACCTATGAAGCGGTAGACCAAGTTTCAAAGCTTGGAATGGGTCAATCAACCGCGATTGGAATTGGTGGAGATCCGATTATTGGAACCACAACGAGCGATGCGGTTCAATTGCTGATGGAAGATCCAGACACAGATGGAATCATCATGATTGGTGAAATCGGTGGTAGCATGGAGTCGGACGCAGCGAACTGGGTAAAAGAAAATGGAACCAAACCTGTCGTTGGATTCATTGCTGGTCAAACTGCTCCAAAAGGCCGCAAGATGGGCCATGCAGGTGCCATCATCGGTGGAAAGGACGACACGGCTGAAGCTAAAATGGCCGTGATGCGCGAATGTGGAATTCACGTTGTTGAATCTCCTGCTGAAATAGGGCAGAAGATGAAGGAAATCATGGATTTGGCATAAGCCAAGCCAAACACTTCTCATTTCAAAGAAGCCTTTTGATATTGGCATTCTCTAACATTCTGTAAGCTTTTGCTACCTTTATAAGCACTAGGAATTTTGCCTTTTACTTATGGAGAAGTTTGACTTGTGTGTTATCGGTGCAGGACCATCTGGATATGCCGCCGCTATGCGCGGACTTGATTTTGGGAAACGAGTTTTGCTGATTGAAAAGAACCGCTTGGGTGGAGCAGGCATCCGGAATGGAGCCTTATCATCCAAAACAATGTGGGAACTCTCTGAAGCCTACAAGCATACCCGTTCAACCAATAAGGGTTTTGTTGTTTACGACAGCGAAATTCAGTATCAAGGAGTGATCGGCGAAATGCGTAGGGCAGTGAATGAGCGTTGCGCCCAACTAGAAGAACAAGTTGAAGTCTTAGAA
>CAXAIH010000394.1:0-1749 GCA_963968755.1 uncultured Flavobacteriales bacterium | reverse complement strand
GCTTGTACGCAGCGCGAGAAGATGCTATCACCAACCTCCTATACACCATCAAGGAACTAAAGGTGCGAACTCCAGTCCCAAAAACGGCATTTGAGAGTGTTGTAAAGCGGCTTGCAGGAAACTCTGTGAAAGTCGAAATCTATCAAGGTTCTGAAGAAGCGTCGAAGATTTATTATGTAGGCAGCAGCAATCCCGATCATTCTGGAACCTATATGCTCTTAGAAAATTCAAGTGTTCCTTTTGTCGTGCACATGGAAGGATTGTACGGCTTCTTAGGTCCGAGGTACTTCACAAACATCAATGAATGGCGAACCCACGAGATTTTTGCCAGCAGCATGGAAAATATCAGAAGTGTTGAAATCAACTACACATCGCATCCAGGGGACAATTTTGTACTGGCTTCTTCGGAAGGAGGTGCTTTTGGTTTGGTAGATTTTCCCAGTGGAAACTTCGACGCCAAAGTGGATTCCCTTGAGATATTTAGGTATTTGGATCTTTTCAAGATGGTGAACTTCGAAGGTTTCGAGGAAACGAAAAGTTTAGACTTCCAGGACAGCATCCTTCAACAAGAACCTCTTGCCGAAATCAAACTGGTGAATAGCTTAGGATTTCCAACAGAATTGAAGCTTTTCAAGAAACCTATGCCAGAAGGCACCGAAGACTTTGAAGGAAATCCAATCCCTTTGGATCTCGACCGCATGTATGCTCTTCTTAACAAGCGCGACTTTGTGGTGGTTCAATACTTCGTGTTTGACCCGCTACTAAAGAGAAGAAGAGACTTCCTCCTACCTTAAAAACCTGTTGAAAAGACGTCTTTCAAGGTCTTTGACGAAGCCTGCTTTTGTGACAAATGAAATATATTTGCTGGTCTCCATCGACAGAATGTCTGGAGCTCAAAATCAGGAATTTAGCATATGAAGTTTATCGTCTCTAGTACTGGCTTACTCAAGCACCTCAACCAAATTTCAGGCGTACTAAACACCAACAACACCTTACCCATTCTCGATCACTTCCTCTTTCAAGTTGAAGGGAATTCCTTGAAGATTTCATTGTCTGATTTAGAGACGACCATGACTACGAAAATGGACCTTGACAAATCAGCGAAGGATGGCTCATTCTGTGCGCCGGCTAAGATCCTTCTTGATATTCTAAAAACCTTCTCGGAGCAGCCTTTATCATTTGATGTTGACGAGAAGAACTTAGGTATTGAGCTTTCCAGTGACCATGGAAAGTACAAGGTTCCCGGAGCTTCAGCTGATGAATTTCCGAAAGCAGTGGAATTAGAAGGCGGAGAGAAAATTCAAATGAGTGGTTCAGCTCTCTTTGGTGGAATCAATAAATCGCTATTCGCCACCGGAAACGATGAGATGCGACCCATCATGTCGGGTATCCTTTTCGAAATAAACGAAGACAATTTGACCTTAGTTGCCACGGATGCACATAAATTGGTGAAGTATAAGCGCTCAGATGTCAAAGCAAAAAAAGCAAGCTCCTTTATTCTTCCTAAGAAGCCTAACAATCTGTTGAAATCATTGCTCTCGAGCACAGACGCTGACGTAGAATTGAGTTACTCAAATACCAATGCGCACTTTACCATTGGCGATGTTGAACTGATATGCCGTTTGATTGATGGGAAATACCCGAATTACGACGCGGTAATCCCGAAGGAGAATCCGAACAAGCTTACCATCGACCGTCATACCTTCTTGAACAGCCTGCGTCGTGTGTCTTTGTTCTCGAACAAAACAA
>CAXAIH010000393.1:0-1762 GCA_963968755.1 uncultured Flavobacteriales bacterium | reverse complement strand
AGTGGTAAAGTATGGATTTCCTGTTCCTGCACCGAAAATAACTACGCGTCCTTTTTCCAAATGGCGCACAGCTCTTCGTCGGATAAAGGGTTCTGCGATTTGCTCCATCTTGATGGCAGATTGCAAGCGCGTATCCATTCCAGCGCTTTCCAATGCCGATTGCAAGGCCATGCTGTTGATCATGGTGGCAAGCATTCCCATATAGTCGCCTTGAACACGCTCGATGGCTCCGTTGTCGGTTTGGATGCCACGGAAGATATTTCCGCCTCCAATTACAATGGCAACTTCTACTCCTGAATCCACTGCAGCCTTAATGTCGTGAGCATATATAGACAGGCGGTTGTGATCAATACCAAAATTTTTTTCACCCATGAGCGCCTCACCGCTCAATTTCAACAGAACTCTTTTGTACTTCATGTTGCCAAATTTTAGACAAAAAAAAGAGAGAATTTAAAAAAACTCTCTCTTTTCGTTTGAACGTTTATTGAATCGAAATGCGCTTGAAGGCGGTGACCGATAAATCGGGGTCCGTTTCCTTCATATACTGTCGTACAGATTTTTTCGACTCTTTAATGAACTCTTGGTTGAGCAAGGTATTTTCAGAATAGTACTTATTCAGTTTACCTAGAGCAATTTTCTCTACGATGGCTTCTGGTTTTCCTTCAGCCAAGGCTTGCTCTTTACCAATTTCAATTTCCTTGTTGACTAAGTCTTGTGCAACATCTTCTTTGTCGAGAGCAACCGGGCCCATTGCAGCAATTTGCATAGCTAAGTCTTTGCCAACAGAAGCAGAAGTTTCACCTGCTTTGCTCAAGCCAATCAATGAAGCTGTTTTATTTCCAGGGTGATTGTATCCTACTACTTCTTCAGAAGCAATGTAGGCATAATCAGAAACCTCAAGCTTTTCACCAATTTTCCCAATCTGCTCAGTAATGCTTTCACCGATTGTCATTCCTCCACCATTCATGTTGAGAGCGTAAAGTTCTTCAACTGTATTGGCGCCGGCAGTCAAACCAGCTTCCGCGATTTGATTGGCAAAATTTACAAAGTCGTCGTTTTTAGCAACGAAGTCGGTCTCACAGTTCAAGATCATTACAACCCCTTTACTCTTATCGTCATTCACCTGTGCCACAACAAAACCTTCAGACGCTTCACGATCGCCACGTTTTGCAGCAACCTTTTGGCCTTTCTTGCGGAGGATTTCAACTGCTTTTTCGAAGTCTCCTTCAGCCTCAACCAAGGCTTTTTTGCAGTCCATCATTCCTGAGCCAGTCTGCTTCCGAAGTTTGTTTACATCAGCGGCAGTAATATTTCCCATGCTTTCCTATTTAAAGGGTGATTAAGATTCTGATTGCGCAGCTTCTACTGCTGCAGCTTCCTTCTTCGCCTTCGCTTCAGCCGATTTCGCTTGGTTAGCTGAATCTTCTTGTTGGCGTTTTGCTTTGATCTGTTGACGATCTTCAAGACCATCTTTTACAGAACCACAAATGACACTCATGATGGCATCGATTGACTTCGCTGCATCATCGTTAGATGGAATTGGGAAATCAATTTTGGTTGGGTCTGAATTGGTATCGACCATAGCAAAAGTTGGGATGTTCAACTTGCGCGCCTCTTGAACAGCGATGTGCTCCTTACGGATATCGATGATGAAGATGGCTGCTGGAAGACGCGTAAGGTCTTTGATGCTCCCCAGGTTTTTGTCAAGTTTTTCACGCTGACGTGAAAGGAAAAGACGTTCTTTTTTGTTGAGGTTGCTGCC
>CAXAIH010000392.1:0-1762 GCA_963968755.1 uncultured Flavobacteriales bacterium | reverse complement strand
CTTCAAGACAACATCGTACGATACGAGGCAGCTCATGGAACAATCAATGAGCCAGCTGGAGAGCAGAATACCTTTCCGATGAACTTCGGAGGCCCTGCCGGACAAGCCTAGGAAGAGAGAAGAGGGTAGAGGATTTTTTATTTCTGATGGTTGATTCACCATATTGGCTAGAGGCCAGCAGCTAGAAGCTTTAGTTGAATCACACTCAAAACGCTAACTTCGGGCGATGATGAAAACGGTCAAACCACCCGTGTTTCTCTTTCTCATTAGTCTCAGCGGATTTTCCCAAGACTACAAGGAAATGATGCGAGATCCTTCTGTCAACTTCTACGATGTTGTGCGGGAGGCGGAGCAATACTTCGAGAACAATCCGAAAGGCAAAGGTTCTGACTACACACCCTTTCAACGCTGGAAATACGAGAACGAACCACACTACTACCCAAGTGGTATTCGAAACCAATCTTCACAGCTTCTTGCACAAAAAGCCTATGAAGATTATGTGGTAAGAAACCCTAGGACCGCAGCCATAGTGCTTTGTATAGCGTGTTCCATCGGGAAGATCAAGAATGCCTTCATTGGGCAGTTGTCCGTAGGTCTTGAGAAAGTCGGACTCCTTTAATCAGTCGTAGTTGAAGTCTTGAAAGATGAAGAGCGCATGCAAGTAGGCATAATAACCGGCGCCATCACTTCGAATCGTATCCAGTTTACCCGTCTTCTTATATACGGACCAAAGTCTAGGCTTTATAAACCGACATTGAAGCCCATTCGAAAAACAAGAGGGTCGGTATAAGGTGAGTAGACACTATAGTTGAGGTTGTAGAGCACAAGAATGAAGACACCAAAGCGTCCTTCACCTTGAAAGTAACCTCCGCCTACGAATGCTGAAGTAGCATTAAAGCTTTCGGGTCGAAAAGGATCCCAGCGTCCATTGAGCACTTCAAGTTCAACTTGACCAAAAATGTTCTTTAAAGGAAAGAATCGTCCAAATAAACTTCCGCCGAAAGATGATGTAGAGTAGTTGAAGACTTTATCGTTGTAGTAAGTGTATTGAGCTCCGGTGCCTAACATCCAATGTTCGTCGAGCTTCAGTCCAATTTGCGGCGCCACATTGATGTAGGTTTGGGCTCCAAAGGACAGTCCCAAACCACCGCCAACAAATACTTTATCCTTCCAAGAAGAGCGTTCTTTGGCTACCTCTTGATCCAATTTCTGTTCGTTTTCTTGAGCAGGAAGAACCAGGTAAGCATTATTTAAGAGAAAGAAAAGAATGAACTTCTTCAAGACTTGCTACATTAGACAACTTCAAAAGTAGCTGAATGGAAAACACGAAACACATATTAGTGACTGGTGCGAGTCAGGGTATTGGAAGGCAGATTTGTTTGGCGCTGGTAGATGATCATTCATGCAAAGTATTTGCGCTAAGTCGAAATCAAGACGGTCTTCAAACATTGGCAGTAATATCTCCGAATATCATACCTATTAAATGCGACTTGTCGGTTCATCAAGAACGCCAGAATGCCTTGAAGGAAATCAGTGCCATAAGTCCGAAGCTGGATGCCTTGATTAACAACGCTGGCTATTTAGTGAAAGCTACTCTTCCGAATATCGATGCAGTAGATATGAGACGGATGTTCGAAGTCAATTATTTCGCTGCTACTTTCCTGATTCAGGAGTGTATTCCTTTGCTTAAGGAAGCGGGTTTAGCTCACATCGTCAATATTGGTTCAATGGGAGGCTTTCAGGGTTCACAAAAGTTTAGTGG
>CAXAIH010000391.1:0-1767 GCA_963968755.1 uncultured Flavobacteriales bacterium | reverse complement strand
TGGAGCGAGTATATCAGTATTCGCCTCGCGGACAGAAGTGAGGAGTGCACGGTTCGTTTTCGTTCCGTCTGTGCTATGCCCACGCAAGTCTTTGACCGGGGAAAGAACCGAAAGGATGCGATGGAATTTTTCCGCAAGTTGGATTCTAACTTAAGTTAGGCTAGAAGCTCGGGTGACAGGCGAGTCCAACTGTTTGCTTCGATTCGCATATAGTTCTTGGATGAAAGCCGTCCTTTTTTCGAGCCTACTAATAGTTCTTCTATACACCTGCTTAGCTTGTAGCAAGGAGGATGCTATAATTTCAACAATTGCAGACTTGAGATTAGGATAGCTGAAAAGACATTCATAAATTCATATTTGTAAGCCACAGATTTTGGACAAGGTGTCATTGAGCTCATGTACGCAGTTGAAGAGGATAAGTGGGAAGCCATTCACAACAATTCGAACGTTAGTCGAGGCTTTAATGTTCATCCTGAGATGAATGAAGAGGAAATGTTCATACTCACTATAGACTGCAATTTAAGCTTCAATAATCCAGAGGGTTGTTTGGACAATCCAAGAATGCAACTTGATTTTATAGAGCTGAGAGGTACGAAGTAGATTTGATTTCGAGTCGAGGACTGATTACCTTTAGCCCATGTCATACCTCATAGGCTTTGGGATATTCTTGCTCGGCTTTTTCGGAAGCTTGTTCGCCTTGAGCAATGTGTTGTTGCCACTATTTTATTCACTTCCACGGTTTCGGGAAGAGAAAGAGAAGGGCAGCTTCAAAGGAAATCCTACGGCAGGTCCATTGTTCAGTCTAGTAGCTATTTGGTCCGCTATTTACATCATTCTTATAGCAGTGGTTATCTACTTCTTGCTTGACTATACTCCAGCATTCTTAGTTGGAAGTGTACTTGCTCTTGTGGGAAATATTAAAAAACTGCGCGATAAGAGTCCTGATCTAGAAGAGGATTTTCGCGATCGATACCAAGAGTATTGGAAATAAATAAGACCAGGAAGTTGCTCTTCTTTTATGAAAGAGATGGGGAGCGTGCAGGGCCGTTTAGCTTTACAGAACTCTCAAGCCAGGATATTATGCCGAACACTTTAGTATGGAAGGATGGTTTGTCGGATTGGGGTCCTGCTTCAGATCATCCCGAATTGGAATCAGTACTAATTAAGGAGACCCATAAATCTGAGACAATTCATTCAGACAGCGCTGCTCAGGCTCTATTAGGCGAAGAAGGGAAGTCAACATTCTCTGGACGAAACATAATCACAAGTGTCTTCGGGGTGCTTAGTTTCATTTTTAAGCTTCAATGGGATGAGTCTATTTTTACCTTATGTCGGCCCTTTCGATGAAGATGAGATTGCGGTGATTCTTCTTCTAAGGGCTTTGGTAGTAGTCTTGGTTTCAGTTGTAGTACGCCATAGAAGACGCTCGAGGGTTGGGTGGTTTATTTTCGGTTTTTTCATTCCAAGTCTTGCTCTACTAATTGCCGGCTTCTTGCGAACGAAACGGAGACGACACTATCAAACCTCCACAGCCAACGACATAGACTTGAAGGACCTTGTTGATCCTTATTCGAGCGAGCAAAAATCCATAGACAATACCTTCACTATCATTGCTGTATCGATTATCGTGGTGGTTATAGTAGGCTATTTGATAGCACAGTTCGCGACATAACCCAGTCGTTCTTCAATCAAAGTGTGGGATTTCCACATGGATCCCTAAGCGGTCAAGTCTTGTCCTCAAGAAAAGCCCTCGGCAGCCTTGCTGCC
>CAXAIH010000390.1:0-1808 GCA_963968755.1 uncultured Flavobacteriales bacterium | reverse complement strand
CGAGCATCACGGCAAAGCGGTAACCCAAATATTTATCTGCCATTTTACCTCCAAGAATCGGAGCGGCGTATACAAGTCCAGTATAAGCACCATAAATGAGGGAAGCCTCAGCATCGCCTTTTAGAAGTGATTTCACTAGATAAAGCGTGAGCAAGGTTCGCATTCCGTAGTAGCAGAATCGCTCCCACATTTCAGAAAAGAACAAGGTCATTAAACCTCTTGGTTGTCCTTGTTGTACTTCTTCAGTCATACTTGAGATTTTGGATTGGCGCTAAAGTAAAGATTTATGCCTGACAGCCATGATGCCGGCAGGTATCGGCTATAAATTCTCCAATAAAAATTCAGTCATCATGGTGTAAAGATGTAGTCGGGTTCCGCCACCACCAATGCCATGCGTTTTGTTTGGATACATCATCAGGTCGAATTGCTTGCCTGCCTTTTGAAGTGCAGTCACCATTTCCACCGAATTCTGAAAATGAACATTGTCGTCGCCCGTTCCATGCACCAATAGAAGCTTTCCTTCCAATTTGCCCACGTGGCTGATCGGAGAATTCTCTTCGTATCCAGAATTTTCCTGAGGCGTTGCCATATAGCGTTCTGTGTAAATAGAGTCGTAGTACTTCCAGTTTGTTACTGGAGCAACAGCGATGGCAGTTTTAAATACGTCGGCACCTTTAAATAAACACAAGGAGCTCATGTATCCTCCATACGACCAGCCCCAAATGCCAATTCGATCGGCGTCTACATAATCCATTTTTCCAAGAAACTTAGCTGCGGCGATTTGGTCAGAGGATTCCAATCTACCCAATTGTCGATAGGTATCCGTGCGAAACTTGTATCCGCGGGCACCGGTTCCTCTATTGTCTACCGATACAATGATGTAGCCTTTACTAGCCAACATCTGGTACCAAAAATAATTTGGACCACCCCAGCTGTCTTTCACAGTTTGCGATCTTGGACCACCATATACGTACATCAGAACGGGGTACTTTTTCTTTGGGTCGAAGTCTTTGGGTTTGATCATCCAAGCGGCTAAATCTGCTTGTTCAGTTTTTACCGTGAAGAATTGTGCAGGGCTCACTTCAAAGGCTTTCACCCGTTCCTTAAGCGGCTCATTGTCAATTAGGGTGCGAATGGCTTTTCCATCGGCACGATGTAAACTCACGAAAGAAGGTTCATTCAAATTACTCACATAATTGATGAAATACTTAAAGCCTTTGCTAAAAGATGCACGGTTTGTACCTGGTTTCAAACTGAGTTTTTCGGCTTCACCACCTTTCGCAGAAACTCGATAAACTTCCCGCTGAAGAGGAGATTCTTTTGCGGCTTGGAAATAGATCATTTCGCCTTTTTTCTCGAAGCCGTACACGTCGGTCACCTCCCAATAGCCGGAGGTCAATTGAATAGCTATGCTTGGGTTTGTTGCTTTGATGTTGCGCAGATACAAGTGGTTGTAGCCGGAGCGTTCCGATAACCAAATGAATTGATCCTTGCCTACAAATGTTAGGAAGTTGTTAACCTCAATGTAGGTTTCAGATTTTTCTTGGTAGAAGTTTGCACCCTCACCCGTTTTGGCATTTACCATAAAGAGATTGAGCTCATTTTGAAGACGGTTCATGGTGGTAACACAGAGTCCATCGTCTGAATTAGACCACTTCACTCTAGGAACGTATTCGTATTCACCGATCTTGGCTTCCACACTTTTTCCACAGGATAAATCGTAGATGAAGATTTTCACTTTCGCATTGTCCTCACCAGCTTTCGGGTATTTGAAACGGTAATCTTTGGGGTAGAGGCCGCCATACTTC
>CAXAIH010000389.1:0-1817 GCA_963968755.1 uncultured Flavobacteriales bacterium | reverse complement strand
TGCTTGCAAGTGACCAA
This sequence comes from uncultured Flavobacteriales bacterium, assembly GCA_963968755.1. Taxonomy (GTDB): domain Bacteria; phylum Bacteroidota; class Bacteroidia; order Flavobacteriales_G; family Salibacteraceae; genus UBA4419. Next base: position 1,800 of record CAXAIH010000389.1, on the reverse strand, counting down.
TTAGAAACTCAAGGCATCCTAGCATCGGACATCGTTTTACTAACAGATCTTGAAAGCATCTCCTCGGGGCTCGTTCAAACACTCAAACAGGCTCTCGGGGAAGGAACCGACGTATGCCTATTCCCAAATCCTGCAGCGTCCGTAGGCGAAATAAACTCGCTTCTTGAAACCCAAGGCCTATCTCCATTCCAAATTTGGGATACAAGCACTTATCTTCTTGGAACTATTTCACTGGAAAACCAATTCTTCGAGGGCGTCTTTGAGCGCATTCCCGAAAATATTGATCTTCCAAGAGGAAGAGGTAGAGCGTTGATTTCAGAGGGTAAAGCAAGTTGAGAAGAAGTATTGATTACCTACAGCGATGGCCAGCCATTCTTAAGAAGCAAAAGAAAGGATGGAGGGCAATTGTATGTGTTCTCCTCAGCCCTGTCACAGGAATACGGAAACCTCAGCAAGCATGCACTCTTTGTACCCTTGATCTATCAAATGATCCTAAGGTCAAATGAATCAGGGCCGCTCTTCCAGCTTATAGGAAAAGAGAGCTGGTCTAGCTTCGACCTACCCGACAGCCAAAGTCCTGAGGTCGTTTCTATGACAGCACCAAAGGACAGCGCTAGGTACATTCCTATGCAGCGACGCCAACAAAAAAGAGTAGAGGTGAAATCGTATGAAAACCTTCTAGAAGACGGCTTTTATACGCTACAACAGAATGAGAAGGAATTTGGAATTTTAGCCTTCAACTTTAACCGTCAAGAATCTAAGATGTCTGGACTCGGAGCAACAGAATTAAAGAGTCTCGCCAACAGTCTAGATTTTGTGGAAATTATTGATGGAGACATCGAAGAGATACGAACTAAAGTAGAGGGTATGACAAAGGGTCAAGAGTTTTGGAAGTTTGCAATCGTGCTTGCTCTACTCTTTATCGCCATAGAAATTGCCCTCATTAAACTCTGGAAGAGATGATCCACATTCAACGCGCAAAAGTGCTATGTCCTGAAAGTCGTTTTCACAATAAGGTTTGCGACTTCATCATCGATCATGGAAAGATTGTTCGAATCTCTGAAAAGGCCATCCCAGCCTCCAAAGGAACTCTGGTTACTTCTGAGAACCTGCACTTGAGTATGGGCTGGTTTGACCTAGGAACGCAAATAGGAGATCCAGGTTTTGAGCACAAAGAAGATTTTGAAAGCGCTTTGGCAGCAGCTGCGAATGGTGGTTTCACGGAGCTGGCTCCAATGCCTAACACCATGCCTTTCCGCGACAACAAAGCAGCAATTAAGTACGCCGTTGATGCGGGGCAAAATCAATTGGTACGTGTGCACCCTATTGGGGCTTTGAGTAAAAATGGAGAAGGAACAGAGCTGGCTGAACTCTTCGACATGACAGAAGCTGGTGCCGTCGCTTTTTCGGATGGTATGCTTGACATTCATAACCCTGAACTTCAAAAGTTAGCCCTCCTCTACTCCTCCAACTTAAGGCCGCCTCTTTTGTGTCACCCGATAGATCATCAAATGGCGGCTGAAGGTCTTATGCATGAAGGCCCGATGAGCACCTCCCTCGGCTTACAAGGAATACCTTCATTGGCAGAGGAACTCAGAGTTGTACGAGACTTAAAGCTTATTGAATACACAGAAACAGGAATGCATTTCTACTGTGTTTCGTCGAAGGATGCCTTGCAAAGAATTCTTGAATCAGGCATGAAAGATCTTTCATGCAGAGTGGCGGCTTCTAATCCTGTCTGGAACTACGAGCGATTGCACGACTTTGATTCGAACTATAAAGTCCTGCCTCCGCTGCGTT
>CAXAIH010000388.1:0-1817 GCA_963968755.1 uncultured Flavobacteriales bacterium | reverse complement strand
TCCTTACAGCGGAAATCCTCCAAGCTTCTCTATAGACGAAATTTCTGTCGTTGGAACACCTGCATCTATTCCAGTTGTTGACTTCTCGGCAAGTCCGCTGACTGTCTGCGAGGGAAGTTGTATAAGCTTTTCAGACTTAACGACCTTTTTCCCTACTTCTTGGGAGTGGAAATTCCCAGGATCTGACAGCACTACTTCAACACAACAGAACCCAACGAACATTTGCTACCAAACTTCAGGTACCTATGACGTTCAGTTGAAAACGACCAATTCTGTAGGTGAAGACTCTACATTAAAAGTTGGATACATTACAGTGAACGATTGCAACACGCCGCCAAAGGCGAATTTCTCAGTGAGTAGAAGAATAGTTTGTGCTGGCGATACCATCAGCTTCAATGATTTAAGTACTGATTTCCCAGGTGAGTGGTTGTGGTTCTTCCCAGGGTCTGATTCTGCCAACAGCACACTTCAAAACCCAACGAATATTCAATATTCAACGCCCGGGAAATACGAGGTTACTTTGATTGTGAGGAACATTGGTGGTTCAGATTCCAAAACAATTCAGAACTACATTGAGGTTCAGGATTGTGTGCTTCCAATTCCCGTGTTTAAAACAAACGATGCCAACGACAGTATTTGCATCAATACCTGTGTGACCATTGAGTACGATACCGATAGTGGTGACATTGACAGAGTAAACACCTTCGAATGGTTCTTCTTCGGAATTGATTCAAGTCGCCTAGATACTAGCATATACGACCTAAATAATTTGGTCTTCAATAAGATCAAGCATACGGTATGCTACGATAATGTAGGTAGATACACCGTGCGTTTGGTTGTTTCGAATCAGTTTGGAGTAGAAGTTAAGGACGAGTATAATTTCATCACCGTTGGTGGACCACCCGCAGTTAAAATTCGTGATTCCGTGATGTATGAGACCTACAAGGGGAACGACATATTCGTGAGAGGAGAAAGTGCCGGAGATTGGGCCGGAGATTTATTCTATTGGGGATATAAGGACGGTAAAGACAACAACGGAAACGATATTTTCAAATATGAATCCGGAGAAAACGTGCTTCAACGCGATACAGATTACGTATACATTTATGATTGGACGGAGAAAGAAACCGAGATCAGAACGCATGGAGATCGCTGGTTCTACCTGTTGAATGAAAATGGCTACGGATGCAGAAGCTTTGATTCCTTATACATCAATGTGATCAATGAATTTTATTTTGGGATTGCAGATATTTTCAGCCCGAACGCTGATGGTTACAACGATCGACTCCGAGTCCATGGAAATGGAATAGCCAAAATCAACTTCAGCATCTTCGATCGATATGGTGGAAAAGTGTATGAAACAGAGGATGTTCAAGAAGCCATTGAAAAAGGTTGGGATGGAACCAAGGAGGAAAGTGAATTGAATCCTGGCGTATTCGTTTACGTTGTGAAAGTCACGCTTCTGGATGGAAGCTACAGAGAGATTGTTGGTAATGTGACTCTGGTAAGATGAGAAAGTCGCTCCTCACATTAGCTCTTAGCTTGCCCGTACTTTTGTTCGGACAGTCGGATGTTCAATTGTCTCAGTTCTGGAATTCCCCTTTACAGTTTAACCCTGCTACGGCTGGGATCTTTTACGGGAATTTCAGGATGTCAGCAGCACACAGAATTCAGTGGGGTAGTTTAAGCGATCCTTACACAACGACAGCTGCCTCCATCGACCTTCCATTGTTGAGTGACCTTACCGGGAATGATTTATTTGGAATAGGATTGAATGTCTACCAAGACGAAGCGGGAAACTCAGCTTTCAAGAGCTT
>CAXAIH010000387.1:0-1827 GCA_963968755.1 uncultured Flavobacteriales bacterium | reverse complement strand
GCCCGAGTGTAGGTATCCAAGTTAGGACCTGAACCTAAAGGAAGCAAGAAATAGTCAAAAGGATCTGGAAAGCCTTTCAGTAGTTGAACAGGACGAATCACTTTTCTCTCATAGTAGTTTAAATAATCCTGAGACCAACTTGAATTACTCTTCGCCGTTTCTTGAAGCAACAAAGCCGTGAAGACTGCATCGTACGATTGGCCTGCATTTTCGCTTGTGTTGTAGGCCCGGATGTAAAACTTGTCTTTCTTACTGAGTTCAACAACTTGCTGATGAATGCGCAAATCTTTCAAGCTGTATCGGTTGTCGCCTTGGTAAACCGTCGTTCCAGTACCAAATCGGTAGTCGCCCTTCAATACGATATCGTTCTTCCACTTGTACTGGAGCGAACCTGATAATTTCATATTGTCGGTATCGTAATCTACCAGATCAACTTCGTTGTAACCCGTTCTGTGATATCGCCCCAATCCTGGAGTGTTTTTTTGGCTAAATAATTTAGTACTTCCAACCATCACCTCATCGCCGTAGCGATTCACCGCATCGTAGCCACCCCAGTTATCTCTTCTAGAGGTTTCTTCTGAAGGAATTGGAAGTCCGTTTTCGGCCAATTGAGGAAACTTCTCGCCAATTGTTCTGCTGATGTCATAGACGGGGTTCATATTATCCGCCTCCCAATCGTTCGCTTCCATGTAGGAGAAGTTTAGCTTGATGCCCAAATTTTCATGCTCCGCACCAAACACTTTCCATGCGCGAGCTGCTCTAATGGCAGTTTCTCGCAGATTACGTTCACCGATCTTCCCCATCACATCAATGCCTTGATATTTAAATGGGTCTTTTGTATTCATCGAGATCACACCATTGAAGGCATTCGGGCCATACAAAGCAGTATTGGCTCCAACCACAAGCTCCACGCTTTCAATGTCGAGCTCGCTCGAACCTGCGAAGTTTCCAACCGAAAAGTTAAGACCCGGCGATTGATTGTCCACACCGTCAACAATTTGAAGGGAGCGCACGGGTGAGGTACTGTTAAATCCGCGTGTGTTGATGATCTTGAATCCCATACTTGCTGCGGTGAGATCTACTCCTTTCAGGTTTCCTAGACCGTCGTAAAAGCTGGCAGCTGCAGTCTCCTTTATTCCGATGGCATCCATCTTCTCAATGGTGGTAGGCGCTTCCTTTTCGCGTTCACTCACACGCATTTCACGGATTTCCACTGCTTTCAACACCGTGCTACTGGTTTTGAGCTTCAGCTTCAAAGGCTTTGGAACTCCGCTAAATTGAATCGTTTGTGCTTCGTAGCCGATGTATTGCACCACCAATTCAAAAGGTGGCTGCTTGTCGGTCGTAAAGTTAAATTTACCATCTAAGTCTGTGGTTGTGCCCTCGGTGGTACCCTTGATGAATACACTTGCTCCAAGAAGTATCTCTCCAGAACCATCGTCAATGACACTTCCCTGTACTTGCGTTTGGGAATAGCTTAGAGTGTGACAGCCAAGGAAAATGATGAGCAAGACGGAAAATCGTTTTAGGGCTCCTCGATTTTGCATTGTTCAATAATAGGAATCCTTAGTGATATGTTGTTCGATTAAATTCCGTTTCAACTGACCTCAATCATATCCAAATCTTATGAAATGATTCACATTTGTTTTAAATAGACAGAGATGATTCGTTGGACAGTGTATGTAGGAACACTTCTTTTAGGGCTAATGTCCTGTGTAAACTCCGTTGAAAAGAGCTCGAAAGAGGAAGTCGTTAGTTCGGGAGAAGTCGTGGATGCGCGTCGTTCACGTTCTGAGCTAGCCAGCCTAATGAGGAACCTTTACACAG
>CAXAIH010000386.1:0-1851 GCA_963968755.1 uncultured Flavobacteriales bacterium | reverse complement strand
AGCTGATTGATAGCTAATTTAAATATCTTCTTTCTCTCGTCTTTATTTGTGACTTGAGATTTGAGCCTCTACAGAAAACAAATTCATTTGCCTTGACCTTTGTATGGCTTCTGACTCTTAACGTCAAAGCTTCCGCTTTTGCGATTTCCATTGCCAATGGAAGTTTTCTTCTTGGGTCCAGGCTTGTAGGTAGACGTGTTGGAGTAAAGTGCCACGAGATGAAGATGATTGCTTTTCTAGTGTATCAGTCGAGAGGCTCCCTGTCCCAGATATCAACAAATCGAAACGGACCAGGCTCTGGAAAGTTCGACTCTCTGCATAGCGCCTTCAATGAATGATACATTCTCCAAGCCATGTATTTCATCTTGTAATTGACATAATAAATCTGAATCTTTATAGATGCAGACCTTATAGCATTAGCTGTCTCTTCCGGCCAAAAAGTGAAAGAACAGATGAAAATGACTAAAAGGAGATAAGATCCATACATTGGTTAACACCGAGACAAGTAGGAGTAAGTAGGTACTACCTCATACCACAGAATGCCAATTCTTCTTGATTGCCTGAAGAGTACTTCTGAGTTCTGCTCTCGTTATGGAGGCACGATTACCTGCGATGTTGTCGTAATAGCCACGACCATGCCGATACTCGACGGAAGCCCACTCTCTGGCCATTTCGTCCATTGCCCAGCCCAAAGAGTCATGATCTCCTTTAAGGTACTGTCCAATAGCTGGACGTTTATACAAGATCAAGGATGCCATCAGTTTGTCCTGAACCTCTGGTGTTAGCTTATCAAAAACGCTAACGTTTGAATGCTTAACAGCAAACAGAAAAGTTGATGGGATTAGCTGATATCTTCCAACAGCATGCAACCAACTTCTTTGATGGGAGATAACCTGTCCAACAGTGTAGTCCTCGAAGCGTAAACCCGTCAAGGTTTGTATTCCACCAGGAGTGTCTCCAGCATATCCTCGGTTGACGGAGTTGTAGTCGCCCTCCCCTCTAGCGATAAGGTCAGCTAGAGGGCTTAGCTTTACATGAACAGGTAGATAAACAGGGTTGAGGCAGAAAGCAGCAACTTCCTTCTCATTTTTAACTTCTTCTGCAGCTAAAGGAAGTGATCCTCCTGTCGGCATAGCGAATAGAAGAATCGAAGCCAAAATCAACAGTGAATTCATTGATGTCAAAGGTTACGGCAATAAGCGATCAATTCGGTGTAGCCACCTATAGATTCGCCATCTATTTCAATATATGGAACAGTTGGATGAGTCTCAACTTTTCCGCATATCTCTGTGTAGTTTACCTCTAAGAGTGAAAACAGCTGTTTAGCTTTGTCACACCATTTGCAATTTGGCAAGGTGTAGATGTAGACATTTTTCATGAGAATTAAATAATAACGCGAACAATTGTTTCAGGTTTGGTCATTGCTTCGTGCGCAGTGTCCGCACTTCGAGCTCCGTGTTCGTTTAGCTCTTCAATGATATCATAACCTTCAACGTCTGCAACCTCTTGAAGATCACACTTTACGCCATCAAGGCCGTTAGGGGTTACGATGTGAATGTTTTGAGCTGCTTTAGAAGAAAAATTCAATGCCTTCTCTGAATAAGAATTTGAACCGACAAGGCTAGCGTTTCTAGAAACATAATCAGAGACAACAGTGCTATGGATATGACCGCAAAGGACATGAGTGATGTTAATTCCTTTAGACGCATATTTACCGATCATAGCTTGAACTGCTTTTTGATCAGTGGCATTAAGTTGGTGCCCATGAATGCCTAAAAATACTTGGTTGTGAATGCGAAAGACTACCTCGTTAGCTTCAAAGTCATGGAAACCCATACCCTTGTCTTTAGT
>CAXAIH010000385.1:0-1853 GCA_963968755.1 uncultured Flavobacteriales bacterium | reverse complement strand
ATTCTGCGATTGGATACTATGCAACTGAATCAGGTGTTCTAGAGAATTTAAAGTTAGTTGATGATGGGGAAAATAATACTTATAGAATCACGGGGGATTGGAAATTGGATGAGGGATCTCAGCGACCTTCTTTTCGTTTAGAGGTATTTGGAATAGATGCCCCTAACACAATCTATGTAGCAATAGAAGGCGGTAATTACAAGTATTACGATTCTATGGAATTGTCAGACGAAGATTTTAATGAATTTATTACTGTCTTGAAGAGGGAATAATAGTTCTGAAGTAGTAACATAACAATCAGGAATGAAGGTTACTATAATTACATTTTGCAATTAATGTTGATCGTACTTCAGGCGCGCTCCACAAATGTTGTGAATCTTTTTCTTCTTTCCAATTCCCACGATTTTAGAATTATCGTCTTCCAGTCGAGGGTATAAAATACAAGACGAATAGGTTTGCATTGAAAGATGGGAACACCTTCAAAGCGCTGGCTGATCTACAGTCTTCTTCTTTTTACCTTGATCGCATACTTTGGCTGGCTCGGATATGTCGAACTGCGCGCTGAAGAGCCTCGGAGAGCCGTGGTAAGTCTTGAAATGCTCTTCAGCGGAGATTGGTTGGTGCCACACCTCAACTCTTTACCCTACTACAACAAACCCCCACTTTTCAATTGGGTTGTAGCGGGTTTCTATCTAGTCTTTGGCTCCTTTGATGAGTGGGTGGTTCGGCTTCCGAGTATGTTGAGCCTCTTCACAATGGCCTGGCTCACCTATTTCTGGGGGAAAAAATATATCAACACAGAGGCGGCAATTCTTGCGGGAATATTTCTCCTCACCTCGGCTGATGTGCTGCTTTTTGGGGGTGTTTATACCGGAGAAATCGACTTGTTCTTCAGCCTTTTGATCTTCGTTCAGGTCTTCGCCATCTTCCATTTTTTCGAGAGAAAGAAGCTCTTGGCACTTTACCTCATCTCTTACGCTTTCGCGGCTATGGGCTTTCTTACCAAAGGTCTGCCATCCATTCCCTTCCAGGCATTCACCTTGCTGGCAATGGCACTCACCGCACGTTCATGGAGGTGGCTTTTCGATTGGCGTCATCTAGCCGGAATGCTCCTTTTCTTGATCATAAACTTCGCCTACTTCTATCCCTACTCTCAAGCTGCGGATTTAGAGGGTTTTCTCATCAGACAGTTTGACGAAGCAGCTTCGAAATCGGCACTTGGCACCGCCATTGGTGATACGGTGTTTCAGCTTTTTAGCTTCCCCCTGCAATTTTTGAAGTTGATTTTGCCTTGGTCGTTTTTGGTCATATTCCTCTTCAAGAAAGGGCTCCTTCAACATATTCGTGCTTCACGCTTCATCACCTTTGCCTGCCTCTTCATTCTTCTGAACATCCCGATATATTGGGTTTCGGGTTTATTCAAGGCCCGATATGTATACATGTTCTTACCCTTTGCCCTTCTCATTCTAAGTCATTTCTACCTGCTCTTCAAGCCCGAAATGCCAAAGAGATCGGGGCTCCTGCATGCTGTTTTGTATGTCGCTGCGCCACTTCTGGCCCTCGCCTTTCTCAGTCCGCCTTTCATTGAACAAACCAAAGAATTTGATCTCGTATGGTTGAAGTCAATCCTTGGCTTTGCGGTGGGCTTGGTCTTGTTGTACTTCTTGTACAAATCGCAGCACAAGCTTATCGTGTTTGCGCTGTTTATAATGCTGTTGAAATTGGGAAACAACCTCTTCTATCTCCCTGCATTTCAAAACGACCAACGCGCCGCTCCTTATCGCCAATACTGCGCTGAAATTCTTGAGTTGACAGGTAAAGAGCCCATATACTTCTTGATTCGAGAAGAGAAG
>CAXAIH010000384.1:0-1878 GCA_963968755.1 uncultured Flavobacteriales bacterium | reverse complement strand
GGGCACGTAAATGCCCGGGGTTGCGCATATCCTTTGCGCTCATATGTTAATAGTTGCCTTCCCATCACCCATTCGCCACCTCTGTTCAGTGCGGTAGCTGGCTTACCGTAGGCATTGTTTCCAAACTGGAAAATAGACTCGGAATTTGTCATGATAGGAGAAATGAAGTTCTTCTCCCCTTTCATATAATCGATGATTTTGTAAGGAGGCCCACGACGCGACTTGTATCCTTCCTCAAACTCTTGCTCGGCCAGGTATTGGCAGAAGGTGTTTAGACCTTCGTCCATCCACGTCCACTGGCGCTCATCGCTGTTGATGATCATAGGGAAGAAGTTGTGCCCCACTTCGTGAATGATAACAGAAATCATCCCTCTTCTCGTACGATCGCTAAACGTCCCATCTGGGTTTGGGCGTCCCCCATTAAAACAAATCATTGGGTATTCCATTCCAATGGATGCAGAGTGAATAGACCAAGCTACTGGATAAGGGTATTCAATCGTGTGCCGTGAATAAGTCACTAAAGTTTGGGCAACTGCCCTAGTGCTGTAGGTTTCCCACAGTGGATTTCCCTCTTTAGGGTAAGCAGACATGGCCATCACAACCTTGCTCTCTAACTGAACCGCCATAGCGTCCCAAATAAATTTTCGCGAGGAAGCAAAACCAAAATCTCTCACGTAGTCGGCTTTGTATTTCCAGGTCTTAGTTTCTTTCGTTTTCTCAGAAGTCTCGTTCGCCACCGCTTCTTCTTGGGTCACGATCATAACGGGATCCGTGAAAGATTTTTTAGCTTCCTCCAATCGATTCATCTGATCTTTTGAAAGCACGTCCTCTGGATTTTGAAGTGTACCGGTAGATGCAACAAAATGATCTGCTGGAACCGTCAGGTTCACTTCGTAATTGCCAAAAGGAAGAGTGAACTCACCTCTTCCAAGAAACTGCTTGTTCTGCCAACCCTCTACTTCATTGTAGACCGCCATTCTCGGAAAAAACTGAGCAATCGTATACAGATAGTTGTCGTTCTTTTTGAAGTATTCGAATCCAGAACGCCCACCGATTTTTGCGCGCTCATTGATGTTGTACCACCAATCGATGAGAAAAGTAAAGCTATTCCCGGGGGCTAGAGGTTTGGCTAAATCGATGCGCATCATGGTTTTATGGATGTTAGCCATCAATGGAACCCCCTCTGTATCTTCAACTTTGTCAATCTTAAAGCCACCATCGAAATCTACTTGTGCACGTTTCAAACTATACAAGCTGTATGCATTGCCTAAGTCTCCGTAAGCAATCTTCTTGGTGTCGGAAGTTTTTGCTCGTACGTTCTGGTCCAGCTGAACCCATAAATACTTCAAGGTATCTGGGGAGAAGTTGGAGTACTTCACGCGCTCCTTACCGTAGATGACCTGATTCTCATCATCAAGGGTAATATCCATTTTATAATCAGCCTGTTGCTGATAATACTCGTGCCCTGGCGCACCAGAAGCCGTTCTATAGCTGTTCGGCGTAGGTAACTCTTGATACAGCTGACGAAATTTATTCTGATTGTAATTTTCCTGCGTGTTTCCTGCAAAAAAGACGAGGAGAAGTACAATGGAAAAAATGGACCTTAAAAGAGATGAACGGCTTGTCATGTTAGACTAGGGAATAGTTTGAAAAATAAGCTGTATTGAAAGCAACAAACACAGGCTTATTGTTCCAATACTCCACCATTTATGTGGAAGCTTCAAAATTTGTGTGATAAAAGTAAGAAGGACAGCAATGCTGATTACAATTCCTATTTGACCGAGCTCGACGCCTAGGTTAAAGGAGAATAGACTTGATAAATGAGAATTGCCTTCACCCAAAAGCGGCTTCAAATTGTTTGAAAAACCCATTCCATGG
>CAXAIH010000383.1:0-1878 GCA_963968755.1 uncultured Flavobacteriales bacterium | reverse complement strand
AATGTCACCAGTAGAGCTGGCGTTCCCACCTCTCCCTGTTTGAAGTTTCGGTTGATCACTTTTTTTAGGAGCCATGGCAGCTTGAACTTGCGTCTGCTCTTGTTGTGGCAAGTTTGCATGCATCAAGAAAGAAATGATTTTCTTGTTCACCTCATCGATCATCTGCTTAAACAGTTCAAAGGACTCAAACTTGTAAATCAAAAGCGGATCCTTTTGCTCATACGAAGCTGTTTGAACTGATTGGCGCAAATCGTCCATTTGACGCAAATGTTCTTTCCAGGCTGTATCAATCATAGCCAAAGTAGCTCCTTTCTCAAGGGCTATCACCAAGTCACGGCCTTCAGATTCTACAGCCTTCTTCATGTGACATACGACCTGAATTCCATTTCGTCCATCCGTGAACGGAATTACGATGTTCTCAAATTTATGGCCCTCATTCACAAGAACTCTTTGCAACACAGGAAGTGCGCTGCTCGCAATCTGACTCGATTTTGCTCGATAATGATCAACTGCCTTTGAGTAAACATTGTCTATCAATTCTTGCGTATTCCCTTTCAAGAATTCGTCTTGCCCGATGGAATAATCTAAGCCCAAGAATTTAAGTGCGTCTAAACGAAAAGCTTCAAGATTTCTGTCTGATTGATGGCCCGAGACTATGTCGCGCGTGATGTCGTACATGGAATTTGCAATATCCACTTCAAGACGCTCACCGAACAAGGCGTGCTTTCTTTTCTTGTAGATGACTTCACGTTGCTGGTTCATGACATCATCGTATTCCAACAAACGCTTACGAACTCCGAAGTTGTTCTCTTCTACTTTCTTCTGAGCACGCTCAATGGACTTCGTGATCATACTATGCTGAATCACTTCACCTTCCTTCAGGCCGAGTCGGTCCATGATTTTGGCAACACGATCCGACATGAAGATGCGCATGAGCTTATCTTCTAGAGAGACATAAAACTGAGAGGAACCTGGATCACCTTGACGTCCTGCTCTGCCGCGAAGCTGGCGATCGACACGACGTGAATCGTGGCGCTCAGTACCAATAATCGCCAATCCTCCTGCTGCTTTTACGCCATCAGCCAATTTGATATCCGTTCCACGACCAGCCATGTTGGTGGCGATGGTGACTGTTCCCGGCTTACCTGCATAGGCAACAATATCTGCTTCCTTTTGGTGAAGCTTTGCATTTAGGACTTGGTGCCCGATGTTCTTGCGCTTCAACATTCGGCTCAAGAGCTCCGAGATCTCAACAGAGGTTGTTCCAACCAGAACTGGTCTCTTATCCCCTACCAATCGCTCAATTTCGTCGATTACATTGTTGTATTTCTCCCGAGCTGTTTTGAAAATAAGGTCGTTTCTATCGTCGCGAACAATTGGGCGGTTCGTTGGAATTACAACGACATCTAGCTTGTAGATCTCCCAGAATTCTCCAGCTTCGGTTTCTGCCGTTCCGGTCATACCAGCAAGCTTGTGGTACATACGGAAATAGTTCTGCAATGTGATGGTGGCATAGGTTTGTGTAGCCGCCTCAATGTTTACTTTCTCTTTGGCCTCAATGGCTTGGTGCAAACCATCTGAGTACCGCCGACCTTCCATGATACGGCCCGTTTGCTCATCAACGATTTTCACCTGATTGTCCATCACAACATACTCCACATCCAGCTCGAACATGGTGTAAGCCTTCAGCAGTTGATTCACGGTGTGAATCCGTTCCGTCTTTTCTGTGAAGTCTGCAATTAAGCTGTCCTTCTCAACAATCTTGTCTTGATCCGAAGCGCTCGATTTTTCAATTCGATCGATTTCAGTTGAAAGATCTGGAAGCACGAAGAAGTCGACATCTTTCCCTTCACCGGTAATGAGCTCAAGGCCTTGTTC
>CAXAIH010000382.1:0-1888 GCA_963968755.1 uncultured Flavobacteriales bacterium | reverse complement strand
ACACTGATCAGACCCACGATCTAAACACCATTCTTAAAATTCCACTACACAATTCCACCACAAAATCAGGAAACCGAAGTAGTACACCGATGGTCATAAAACACTTGAAAACCTCAGTAAACACGGGGAAATCAACCCCCATATCTGCCGCCTATTCCACTGTAACCGATTTAGCCAAATTCCGTGGCTGGTCTACATTGCAGTTTCTCATTACCGCAATATGATAGGAAAGTAGTTGAAGCGGAATAACGGAAAGGAATGGGATGAGTAAATCGTGGCACTTCGGAATTTCAATGACATAATCAGCCATTTCGCGAACTGCTTTTTCGCCCTTAGTGACAACGGCAATAACCACTCCTTTACGCGCTTTTACTTCCTGAATGTTGCTCACAACCTTCTCATAGTTCTCACCCTGATTAGCTATAACCACAACGGGCATCAACTCATCAATCAAAGCAATAGGGCCGTGCTTCATTTCAGCTGCAGGATAACCCTCAGCATGGATGTAGGAAATCTCTTTCAACTTAAGTGCTCCCTCAAGGGCGACAGGAAAGTTAAGGCCGCGTCCTAAGTACAAGAAATTAGAAGCATCCTTAAATCGCTCCGCAATGGAAATGATTTCCTCATTTAGTTCTAAGGCTTCTTCAACCTTTTTAGGAATTGCTTCGATTTCAAAAAGAAGTTGTCTAAGTTTTGAGTCAGGTATGCTCCCTTTTTGCTGCGCAATATCCAGTGCCATCAAGGTTAACACTGTAATCTGTGCTGTAAACGCTTTCGTGGATGCAACCCCAATTTCAGGACCCGCATGCGTGTAAGAGCCTGAGTCTGTCATCCGCGAAATCGAACTACCAACAACATTACAGACGCCCAAAATCGTTGCTCCTTTTGATTTAGCAAGTTCCAATGCGGCAAGAGTATCGGCTGTTTCACCTGATTGACTGATCGCAATCACCACATCATCTTCATAAATGATTGGGTTTCTGTAGCGGAATTCAGAGGCATATTCAACCTCCACAGGGATTCTAGTGAGTTCTTCAAAAAGATATTCGCCCACCAAACCTGCATGCCAAGAGGTTCCGCATGCAACTATAATAATGCGGCGGGCATGGGCTAACTTCTGCTCATAGTCACGAATCCCACCTAAAGAGATAATGCCTTTGTTCGCTCGAATACGTCCGCGCATGCTGTCGTGAATCGACCTTGGCTGCTCGTAGATCTCTTTCATCATGAAGTGATCGTAGCCTCCTTTTTCAATCGCCTCCAGCTGCATTTCTAGCTCCTCAACGAAGGGAGTTTTTTCCTCCTTTTCAATGGTGAACAGCTCCATCTTCTCACCGCGGGTTAAGACAGCAATTTCCTCATCATTGATATACACCACTTCTTTGGTATACTCAATGAATGGTGTTGCATCCGAAGCGATGTAAAAGCTTCCATTTTTAATGCCCACCACCATAGGACTGCTTTTTCGCGCAGCCACCATCGTTTCCGGTTCTGATAAGGACATTACCAAAATGGCGTAAGCTCCAACAACTTCGTTTAAGGCCAACCGAACAGCTTCCTTTAAATCCGTCTTATGAATTCTTTTAAGCTCCTCAATCAGATTGACAAGAACCTCGGTATCGGTGTCGCTTTTGAAAGTATAGCCTCGTGATACGAGCTCTTTCTTAAGAGCCTCGTAGTTCTCGATGATCCCGTTGTGGATAATGGCTAAATCGCCAGATTGTGAGAAGTGCGGATGCGCATTGGTGTCGTTTGGTTCACCGTGGGTGGCCCATCGCGTGTGGCCCATTCCCATTGTTGATTTAGGGGTTTCACCCGCCATGTGAGCTTCGAGGTCGCTCACTTTGCCCTTGCATTTGAAGAGCTTAATGTCTCCGATCATTAAGGC
>CAXAIH010000381.1:0-1891 GCA_963968755.1 uncultured Flavobacteriales bacterium | reverse complement strand
GAATGTACCTTGACCTTGTTGTGCGGATCCTGGTTGAGCATAACAATTGGTGAAATGAAAGCTCCCTTCTCCGCATCAGCGCCCAGCACTTCAACTTGATCGAGATCGCCGTAAACGATTTCTTGCTCACTTGCGAGTTCCAATACGCGTTCGCGCACTTCGTCGCGCTGCGTATATCCTGCGAGTGCACCCATGCGCACTCCCTCTACACTTGGATCTCCAATGGCTGTTTTTTGAAGTTGAGCAGCCAAAGCCAATTGCACATCTTCAATCAAATTCTCAGGAACAAAAGCACGGCGAATACAGGTACATCGCTGTCCCGCTTTCGCGGTGATTTCTTTTCTAATCTCTTTCACGAAGAGGTCGAATTCTGGCATGCCTGGCTTCACATCTAAGCCTAAAGCTGAAGAGTTCAATGAATCGGCTTCCATATTGAAAGGCACCGATTTCGCTAAGATGTTTGGATGCGCCTTGAGCATTTGCCCTGTTGAAGCAGAACCCGTGAAGGTAACTACGTCTTGAGAATCGACGTGATCGAGAATTCCATTGGCTGAGCCGCAAATGAGCTGCAATGAACCTTCAGGAAGAATACCCGATTCGATGGTGTCTTTTACCACCAATTCGGTGAGGAAGCAGGTGATGGTGGCTGGCTTGACTACAGCTGGCACACCAGCCATCCAGTTCACGGCCACCTTTTCTAGCATTCCCCAAATTGGGAAGTTGAAAGCGTTGATGTGCACTGCTACTCCTTTTTTAGGAACCATGATGTGATGCCCGATGAAGTTTCCGTTTTTGGAAGAAGGAATCGTTTCTCCGTCCACGTAGAATGACTGATCTGGAAATTGTCGTCGGAGACTTGCGTTCGCGAAAAGGTTTCCAATTCCTCCTTCAATATCGATCCAACTGTCGGCCCTTGTGGCGCCAGTAGCAGCACTCAATGCGTAGTAAGCTTCTTTCTTCGTTAGCAGGTGAAGCGCCAATGCTTTGAGCATCCGTCCTCTTTCATGAAAGCTCATCTTTCGCAGGCTGCTGCCTTTCTTGCGTCCATACTCCAGCATCTCGCCGAAGTCAAGACCTTCTGAACTCGCCTCTGCCACTAGACTTCCGTCGATGGCGTTGAGTAATGCTTTTCCCTCTCCTGTTCCTTCCTGCCATTTACCGCAGGCGTAATTCTGTAGTTTCATTCTTGTGCTTGTTCTACAAATTTATCCGAATAGAACTTGCGCAGCTCCAAAGCCAAATTCCGTCCGATTGTTTTCCTTCCTTGATCCTTATAATGCTCGGTTGGAAACAGCTCATCGCTGAATTCCTTTTCAGCAACCGTCTCCAAATTATCTACGACCAAAACCCCGTCCTTCTCGTATCTATTTTTCAAGAAATCGCGGTTCTGACGAACCAAGTACATCAGCTCCTTTCCAAGTAGGCGCTCCATTCCTTCTGTGTTCTCAGCAAGTAAGTTGAACACCAGATTGAAATTCCGCTCTTTGCAGAGTTTCACAATGCGATCGAAATCCGCTACTCTGGGATTGGTGAGCTCATCGATTTGGAAACCAAAGTTTTTGATGAACTGGGTACCCAGCTGCACTTGCTCTTGGTCCCACTCCCCTGCTTCGTCGTACCACCCACGCTCCGCCATTTCACGGTCCCAGTCGTAGATGTTGTCGTAGTCGTATTCGAAAGGCCATTGGATTCTTTCGTTCTTCCATTTTTCATGAATTACGGCCCAGCGTTCCTTTTCCGTTAGACGACGGTAATGTCGAATGGTGAGCAAGAAGCGGTTTACAATGGGAGGTCGAGGCTCCATCATGAGTTCAACCTTGGATAGGAATGTTTCTAGGTCGGAGTGAATCCAATCTGCCGAAAATGAGCGCAAATTCATGGTGACCACTAC
>CAXAIH010000380.1:0-1896 GCA_963968755.1 uncultured Flavobacteriales bacterium | reverse complement strand
GAATCAAGTTGAACATAGCTCACTTCGACTCCATCTTTCACCATTTCTTCTGCGGTGTGCAATACGGCGTGATGTTCAATTTTAGAAGTGATGATATGCTTCACACCCAAATCCTGAATGCTGCACTGGATCGCCATATTATCCGCTTCGGTTCCTCCTGAGGTGAAGCAGATTTCACTGGGCTCGCATTGAATAAGCGAAGCTACCTTTCGGCGTGCAAGTTCAATCTTTGAGCGAACCTGGCGTCCAAAGGCATGCGTTGAACTCGGGTTTCCAAATTGATCCTTTAGAACAGGAATCATTTCCTGTAGCACCTCTTCCGACATAGGTGTCGTTGCGGCATTATCGAAGTATACTTTCATGATGCAAGCTCTGTAATCTCATTCACAAAACGCTCAGCCAACGCCTGAGCTTTATCCATTGAATCGCTCTCCGAATAAACCCGAACGATGGGCTCTGTATTGGACTTTCTCAAATGTACCCATTCGCGTTCAAAGAGAATTTTCAGTCCATCAATCTCGTTCAATTCTTCCGATGCATATCGCTCCTTCACCTTGCGGAGAATTGCGTCGACATCCATGCCTGGGCTCAGGCTAACTTTACTTTTTCCCATGAAATAACTGGGGTAGGTCGCACGAAGCTCTGAACTGCTTTTCCCTTCGAGCGCTAAATGACTCAAGAAAAGAGCCACACCAACAAGTGCATCTCTTCCGTAGTGAAGCTCTGGATAAATGACTCCGCCATTTCCTTCACCGCCAATCTTAGCGCCCAATTCTTTCATTTTGGCCACCACGTTTACTTCTCCCACAGCCGAAGCTTGATATTCTTGATTAAAACCCATGGCCACATCAGCTAGAGCTCGGGTAGACGAAAGATTAGAAACCACCGGACTTGCTCGGTGTCGCAGCACATAATCGGCCACCGCAACCAAGGTGTATTCTTCCCCAAACATGTCACCTTTGTCGGTAATGAAAGCCAAGCGATCCACATCTGGATCTACAACTACAGCGAGGTCGTAGTCTTCATTTCGCATCACGTCCATGATGTCGCCCAGGTTTTCAGCAAGTGGTTCCGGATTGTGCGGAAAGTTACCCGATGGTTCGCAGTAGAGTTCCCTAACTTCCGATACCCCTAAAGCTTTGAGCATTGCAGGAATCGCGATTCCTCCGACAGAGTTAACTCCATCTACGGCCACTTTAAAACCACGTTTCTTGATGGCTTCAACATTGATAAGAGGCAGCTTTAGAATTTCTTCGATGTGAAAGGAGAGTGAATCTATCGCAGGAATTTCGGACCCAAGGTTCTCAACCAAGGCAAATTCAAAATCCAAAGATTCAACGAGTTCTAAGAGCTGTGCGCCGCGTTCAGCGGAGATGAATTCACCGCGTTCATCCAATAGCTTCAATGCATTCCAATTCACAGGATTGTGACTCGCCGTAAGAATAATTCCACCTTCGGCATTCACTTTAGGCACCACCATCTCCACGGCGGGTGTTGTTGCCAAGCCTAAGTCCATCACGTCAATTCCGAGTCCAATCAAACTTTGCTTCACCAAGGCCGTGATCATATCACCAGACGGACGTGCGTCTCTTCCAATGACTACTAGAACACCATCTGGGTTTCCAAGTTTGAGCATCTGTCCGTAAGCAGATGCAAATTTCACAACGTCGATTGGGCTCAGGTTCTCACCTGCTTTCCCACCGATGGTTCCACGAATTCCGGAAATAGATTTAATCAGCGTCATAGAGTATAGATGGCCTTTTATCTTGTTTGAAACGGCTGCAAAGATATGCCGATGCGCGAGAAATGTGAGCCTCGTTTTACAGCCTCAGGAGCAAAATAAATTCACAATTCAGAACTTATAATTATTCGGATTTGACCTAGAAAGTGCCCTCG
>CAXAIH010000379.1:0-1903 GCA_963968755.1 uncultured Flavobacteriales bacterium | reverse complement strand
TCTTGGAAAATTATCTGGAAATTTGAAAGAGTACTACTCCATTCGAATTAATAAGAAATGGAGAATCATTTTCAAGTGGAAAGAAGGAAATGCATTTAACGTACAGATTGTAGATTACCATTCGTGATGAAAAATTTAGACAACATACACCCGGGAGAGATTCTTTTGGAAGAGTTTTTACGTCCGATGGACATAACAGCTTACCGGCTTTCAAAAGACCTTGATATTCCTCAGACTCGAGTGAGTGAGATTTTGAAGGGAAACCGACGAATAACAGCCGACACGGCTTTGCGCTTAAGTCGTTATTTTGAAAATTCTGCTAAATTTTGGCTGGGTTTGCAAAATGATTTTGACCTAGAAGCAGAGAAAATCTTGAAGGAGAAGGAACTGAATCAGATTGAACAGCTGAAGTCGATGCGGCATAATCGCTAACGCCTAAAATGAGAACAATGTTAGGTAACTTCCCGCTCAGAGAAACAATGAAATTCAGCTTTCTAAATCGGAAAAAATTCTGGAATCGCTTTGCGCTTTTCGCCCTGGTGTTTCCGCTTCTGCTCTTTGGGCTTGCCCTTATTACTGTTTTTGTAAAACAAGCTGAACTCATTCAGGCTGAGCTAAAAGCGATGAACAAAACCCATAAGGGGCTGATTGTCGTGGGAATAACTCACCTAGCACCTTTTGAGAACTTCCCTTATATGTCGATTAAGGTTGATGACGTTCGTATTTATGAATCGAAGGAGACCGAGGCAGATGTTATTCTAGATGTAGCCGACATCTACATCGGCTTTGATATCAGAGACATCATCAGCGGGAATTTTGATATTCAAAAATTGGTGGTTGAAGATGGCTTTTTCAACTTCGTTAAACATAGCGATGGCTCCATCAACCTTCAAAATGCCCTTGCGAAGCCTGAGGATGCCGATCTTGAAGAAGAGGAACCCATCCACATTCATCTACAGAAAGTAGAACTCAAAAGTCTGAACATCCATAAATTGAATGAAGAGAACATGCTGGATGTTGAAGCTTTCATCTTCTGGGCAAAAGGTGGATTTAAAACCACTCAGGGAGAAATTGCCGCCCACATCGACACAGAATTTGAACTCAACATCATCGACAATTTGGACACCACCTACATCAAACACAAACACTTTGAGTTTCATACGGATGTGGTATTCAACGAAGTTACTGGCTTGATGTCCATAGCCCCTTCTGGGATTACCATGGAACACGGGGATTTTAAACTAAAAGGTTCCATAGAAACCAAGAATGAGATGAGCCTCAATCTTGAAGTGAATGGTGAAAAGCCCAATTTCGATATGCTCATTGCCTTTGCTCCAGAGAATCTAATTCCTGTTCTTAAACGATACGAAAATGCCGGCAATATTTACTTTCATGCTTATGCAGTAGGGCCTACAACGAATGGTCAAACGCCATTTATTGATGCCAAGTTTGGCGCGACTCAAGCTTATATGGAAAATACGGGTGTCCGCCGAAGAGTAGACGAGCTCGGATTTGAAGGTCACTTCACCAACGGTGAGAAGAAATCATTGGAAAGCATGGAGTTTTCTATTTTGGATTTCACGGCCAGACTTGAAAAAGGTGAATTTGTAGGCTCAGTGATCGTTAAGAACTTTGAGAATCCTGAGATCGATATGGAGCTCAGCGCAGATTTCAATCTGGATTTTCTTGCCGAATTTTTCAATTTGAAAGATATAGAAAACGTATCCGGCAAGGTAAAGCTCGACATGCACTTCCACGACATCATCGATTTGGACCATCCCGAGAAAGCCTTGAGTCAGTTAAACCAGGCCTACTCCACCGAATTGAAGGTGCAAAATCTTCATGTAGAGTCGGATGCCTTGCCCGCCAATATTGACGATTTGGACCTGCATCTACGTATGGA
>CAXAIH010000378.1:0-1921 GCA_963968755.1 uncultured Flavobacteriales bacterium | reverse complement strand
TAGATCAAGTGATTCAGTCGTGTATGGAAAAAGGGGTCAGCCTGTTCCGCTTCCTCTCACGTCCGAGCTCTTTCAGAATCGCACCTCCCTTAAATATTGAGATGGCCCTCTTGAGCGATGCATTTGACACACTTCTGTTGACCTTAGACGAGTTAAAATGAAGAAGGCCCCGTCGATGACGAAGCCTTCTTTCTAACCAAAAAACGAATGCCATTTGTGCCCTAGGCATGCAGAACATCCGAAACACAAATGTACTAAGACCTTTTTAATTCGAGTTGCTAAGCTTCTAGTGAAGGAGGTTCAAAGGGAATCCGAACGCTAAAGCTTGCTCCCTTTCCAAGGCTTGATTCAACCTCAATGGTTCCTCCGATCTTATTAAGGCTTTCTTTCACGATGTACAAGCCCAAACCAGAACCTTTACTATCCGTATCCGCGCGATAAAACATCTTGAAGATGTTCTCAATATGCTCCTTATCTATGCCTTTTCCGTTGTCGGAAAGTCTAATAAGCAAATCTTCATCGTCGCGCTTTATGCTGACTTCAATGCGGGCGTCTCGAGTAATTGGATCTGAGTAGCGCACTGAATTTGCGATCAAGTTGTTGAAGACAATTTTTAATCTGAAAAGATCCGAACGAAAATTTAGCTCAGGTTCAATGTCTATTTGATACTTGAATTTTTCAGATTCTAGCAAATTAAAAGAACTACCTATTTCCTGAAGCAGGGCTTCAAAGTCTATCAACTCATGCTCAACTTTTGTACGTTGATTCTTGGAGTGATTTACCACATCAGAAATGTAGGATTCCATACGCTCAATCAACTGTTCCTCGAGTCTATAATACTCGGCTAGCTTTTCAGGATCTTGATTGACCTTCGACAATCGAACCAATGAATGCAAGGTTGTCAGAGGTGCTCTCATATCATGAGCAACGCTGTATACGAAACCATCCAGCTCCTCATTTAAGTTGTTCAATTCCTTGTTTTTCACTTCGAGCGTATGCTGAGATTCCATGATGTTCGAAATGTCTGATATGGTCCACAAGCGATACCGCCGGAGTCCCATAGTGAAATGAATGAGCTTCACATTGCCCCAAAATTCTTTGCCAGAACCGGTCTTTAGGCGCTCCTGCCCAATCCAAACATCGTTTTCACTCAACTCCCTGATCATGGCGCTGGTTCCGTCTCTCGACAAGTCTGTAAAAAATTGAAAGTCCGTTTTACCTACAATAGCCGATTTTTCGCGATCAAAAATTTGGAGGGTTCTGAGGTTACAATCCACGATCAGGTTTGAATTCAAATCTTCTAGTAGGATCGCGTAGTCAATGTTGTCGTAAATCGCCTCGAGCAGCTTTCTGTTGTTGTCGAGTTCCGTCATTTGCTGATTCGTAACTTGAAGCAGCTCCTTGGTATTCTCGCTGTACTTGGCGAGCAACTGAAGGTTCCTCACATAAAGCAGTCTGTAGTTGTATGCTAAGAGTACGATGATAAAAGTGCTGTTGAGAAAAACGAAGGTTTGCTGAACGCTCATCATCTCTGGTGGAATAATATCCAATTCGATCAACTGAAAATCGTTTACCAGCAAGACAAAAAAGAGAATGAGCGTCATCCCAATTTGCAGAAGTATCATGCGTACACCCGAATGCGCATTCAAGAAATAAGACATGATGATTCCCAAGAAAAAGTAGTGTACATGACTTTCATAACCAAGTACACCGGAAGCTGTAAAAATGGCTATTCCACCGATCAAAGAGTTGAGGAAAGTAGCTACGTTCACGTACCCACTTACATTAATTGGGTATACAAAAACAGTCACCAAGGCCAAAATGATAAGCATCCAAAAAACAGGATTAATCCCAGCTATGGCATAGTGAAAAATAGCTCCAAAAACAATCAGGAAAAGCGTGATTAGAAGAGTTTGATTGT
>CAXAIH010000377.1:0-1926 GCA_963968755.1 uncultured Flavobacteriales bacterium | reverse complement strand
CCAACCACGACGAGCTAATCGGGAAGTGGATTGCTGAAGCGATGGAGAAAGTTGGAAAGGACGGCGTTATTACCGTTGAAGAAGCAAAAGGAACTTCAAACGAATTGAAAGTCGTTGAAGGAATGCAATTCGATCGCGGATACCTCTCTCCTTACTTCGTTACGAACACGGAGAAGATGACAACAGATCTTGAAAATCCGTACATCCTGATTTATGACAAGAAGATTTCTACCATGAAAGACCTTCTTCCAGTATTGGAGAAGACAGCTCAATCTGGTCGTGCTCTCTTGATTATTTCTGAAGATGTTGACGGGGAAGCTCTTGCAACACTTGTTGTAAACAAACTGAGAGGTTCCTTGAAAATTGCAGCTGTAAAAGCTCCAGGATTTGGTGACCGTAGAAAAGCAATGTTGGAAGACATCGCTATCCTGACAGGTGGAACAGTTATCTCTGAAGAACAAGGCCGCAAACTAGAGGACGCTACTCTTGAAGATTTGGGAACGGCGGAAAAGGTTGACATCGACAAGGACAACACGACCATCGTCAATGGCGCCGGTTCAAAGGAATTGATCGAAAACAGAATCAACCAAATTAAAGCTCAGGTTGAATCTACTACCTCTGATTACGATCGCGAAAAGCTTCAAGAGCGTTTGGCGAAACTTTCAGGTGGTGTTGCTGTACTTTACATTGGTGCGGCTACCGAGGTAGAAATGAAGGAGAAGAAAGATCGTGTGGATGACGCCTTGAGCGCTACTCGAGCAGCTGTTGAAGAAGGTATTGTACCTGGTGGAGGCGTTGCTTTGATTAGAGCAATTGATGCACTTGACGCTGTCGAAACCGAGAACGAAGATCAGAAAACTGGCATCAACATCATTCGTCGTTCATTGGAAGAACCACTTCGACAAATTGTAACCAATGCTGCCGCCGATGGATCAATCGTGGTTCAAACGATTCGTGAAGACAAAGGAGACTTCGGATACAATGCACGCACCGAAGAATACACAAGTATGTTTAAAGCGGGTGTAATTGATCCAACGAAAGTGACACGGGTTGCTCTGGAGAATGCCTCTTCGATTGCAGGTTTGCTCCTTACAACTGAATGTGTTCTTTCTGAAGAGAAAGATGACAATCCAGTTCCGGCCATGCCTCCAGGAGGAATGGGTGGCGGAATGCCAGGAATGATGTAAGTCGCATTATAGAATAAAACAGTTTTTAAGGCCCTTCTGCTCTTGCAGAGGGGCTTTTTTGTGTAAAATTTGCAGCTATGCACAAGCGCAGAAACCAAATTGGTCTATTGGCATTTTCTGTCTCCTTCGCCTATGGACTGGCTGTACAGCTCTTTTTTCCAGAAGGGCACTTAAGCTTTGATTCTTGGTCGTATTTAAATATCGCACTCAACCTTTTCGAACACCAGACCTACTCTCAGCTCATCGAATTCCCAGAGGTGCTTGACGCTATGCGTACCCCTGCTTATCCCCTATTCATTTACCTTTTTCATTGGCTTCGTATTGGAGTTTATGGAATTGTGCTCTGCCAAGCCATTTTCTTCGGTTTGAGTGCCATGGTGCTCTACAACATCCTTCGGGAACTGATCAAATCAGCTGAGCTTGCAAGTCTCGTCAGCCTCATGTTCATATTCGACATTCCGAGTATCTACATGAGTTCCACCATCATGACAGAAACCCTATTCGTGTTCATCCTACTCTGCTCAATTAGATTGATGCTTCAACTTCGTTCATCTAAAAGCTTTCACTTAGCTCTTCTGGCCGGTTTGTGCCTCGGACTCGCTGCCCTCTTTCGCCCTATTGCCCTGTATTTAGGATTTATCGTTCCGCTGAGCGGAATCTTCTTGGCGAAATGGAATTGGAAGCGAAGTGTCTTATTCATTTTAGGGTTCGCTTTATTGTGTGGACCATGGATGTATCG
>CAXAIH010000376.1:0-1933 GCA_963968755.1 uncultured Flavobacteriales bacterium | reverse complement strand
AAGTTTAGTTGACCATCTTCGTATGAATTCTCCAAAACACTACCGCTCGATTTGAATTCTTCTAATTTTCGGGCAAGGTATTTTTCGGGATTGCTTTCCGGAGTTTTGAGATTACGGTGCGCAATAATGGTACCCTCGCTATCTGTTAGAATGACAGGAATGGTCGGGTTGTCTTGTATGATTTGCGTAAAGAAGCTAAGATTTGCGTCATCTTCAGCGAAGAAAACTGCCTCTACGGCTTCGGCCCAGCGTTTAATTTTTAGTTCCTCCTCTGCACGCAATTCTTTTAAGAAAGATTCTGTGTAAAACAAAGAAGCAAGGCCAATGACTGTGCCGAATGCGATGAGCGCAATCTTCCAGCGAATTTTTCGTGTATACACATCCCAGTTCATACCACTAAACTAGCGCTTTCTTTCCTACATTTGCTGCATGTCACGCGCATTAGTCATTATACCCACATACAACGAGATTGAAAACATCGAAAAGATGCTCAACACCGTCATGGCTTTGCCAGGGGACTACGAGGTATTGATCGTTGATGACGGTTCACCAGACGGAACAGCGGATTTGGTGCGTAGGTTGATGCAAGCTCACGGGGGACGTATTCATCTAGAAGAACGTTCGGGTAAGCTTGGTTTAGGAACGGCTTACATCCATGGCTTTAAGTGGGCTTTGACTCGTGAATATAGCTATGTCTTCGAGATGGATTGTGATTTCTCCCACAACCCGGAGGATTTACCAAGATTGCTTGAGGCATGCGAAAATGGCGCTGATGTAAGTATTGGTTCACGTTACGTTCAAGGCGTAAATGTGGTGAATTGGCCCATGAGTAGAGTATTATTGAGTTATTTCGCCTCAGTGTATGTCCGTTTCATCACTGGAATGCCTATTCAAGACGCCACTGCCGGTTTTAAATGCTACAAGCGTGAAACATTAGCTGCGATTGACTTTTCAAAAATCCATTTCGTTGGTTATGCATTCCAGATTGAAATGAAATTTACAGCTTGGCGTAAAGGACTGGTTGTACGGGAAGTCCCAGTTATTTTCACTGATCGCACAGAAGGCACAAGTAAAATGTCAAGTGGAATTATCAAAGAAGCCATTTTTGGCGTCATAAAACTGAAAATTTGGAGTTGGTTTACCAAGCCCTAAAAAATCGCTACTCATAAAATGTTGAAATCGTATCTCATTAAAAATGCCCGCATGGTCAATGAGGGTAAAGTCATTGAAGGGGATTTACTCGTAGAAAATGGTAGAATCTCGAAAATAGATGACTCTATCGGCCCGAAAAATGGGAATGTAACTATAATCGATGCCAACGGTAAATTCCTCTTACCAGGAATTATCGACGACCAAGTGCACTTTAGAGAGCCTGGGCTTACACATAAAGGTGATATTCATTCAGAATCGCGTGCTGCGGTAGCTGGAGGAGTTACCTCCTATATGGAGCAACCCAATACTAAGCCAGCAGCCCTCACGATAGAGGAGTTGGAAAAGAAGTATGCACGTGCAGCAGAGGTCTCGTTGGCTAATTATAGCTTTAATATGGGTGCTTCAAACGATAACCTCGAAGAGTTGAAGAAGGTGAGTAAGCGCGATGTAGCTGGTATAAAAATATTCATGGGTTCTTCTACCGGTAATATGTTGGTTGACGAACAGAAAACCTTAGAATGGATTTTTCAATTGGATCATCAGCTGATAACGCATTGTGAGGACGAAGCGACCATTAAAGCGAACTTAGAGCATGCAAAAGCTGAGTATGGGGATCATATTCCCATGGCACAACACCCTGTGATTCGCAGCGAAGAGGCTTGTTATTTAAGTTCCTCTACGGCTGTGGATTTGGCTAAGAAATACAACAGCCGCCTGCACGTATTTCATATCAGCACAGGAAAGGAAACGAAGTTATTTTCGAACCGAAAACCCTTAGCGG
>CAXAIH010000375.1:0-1957 GCA_963968755.1 uncultured Flavobacteriales bacterium | reverse complement strand
TCCTTCACCCGTGCCGCGAAGCTCTTCATCAATATGCACCTTCGATAAAAACACCTTTTTTGAATTCTTTTTCAGTTTAGTTTGGAAGGTCAATTGCTTTCCTTTTGATTGACTCCATTCGAGCAGAATGCTTTTGAAGTTTTCGTCGGTCTCTTCTAGTTTCTTAAGATCGGTATAGTGATGTAAAATCACGTTTTGAATCACATGCTCGGTTTGCTCATAGCCATGATCCAAATAGACCGCACCCAATAGGGCTTCTAAGGTGTTTCCTCCAACAGAAGTTTGTCCTAAATCAAATCGTTCGTCGTGCTTGATAAATGCGAGTAAGCCCAAGTCCTTGGCAATCTCATTTAGATGCTTTCGGCTCACAATGCGCGATCGAAGCTTCGTGAGTTCACCTTCTGTTTTATTGGGGTATTTGTTGAATAGAATTACAGAAACACATGAGCTCAGAATGGCATCACCCAAGAATTCAAGGCGCTCGTTATTCCCTAATTTGTTCTCACTGCTGAAGGACTTATGCCGAAAGGCTTCGTTGTACAGGGCAAGTGTGTTCGGATTGATTCCGAGTTTTCTTTTAAGAAATAGGCTTAGCTTTCCTTCTTCGGCGTTATGCCAAGGAGCTTTGAAAAAACGTGAAAAGATTAAAAACACTTCGCTTATTCGAAGCGACGGAAGATTACTGAGGCATTGTGGCCTCCAAAGCCAAAGGTGTTGCTCAAGGCTGCATCCACCTTACGCTCTTGAGCTTCGTTGAAGGTGAAGTTCAATTTAAGATCCAAACCTTCATCATCTGTATAGTGATTGATGGTTGGTGGTACAACTCCATTTTCGATGGAGAGAACGCAAGCTATTGCTTCAATGGCTCCAGCAGCACCAAGAAGGTGGCCGGTCATTGATTTTGTTGAGCTGATATTGAGATTGTAGGCGTGTTCTCCAAATACGCGTTGGATGGCTTTCACTTCGGCGATGTCGCCAAGCGGAGTGGAAGTCCCATGAACGTTGATATAGTCTATTTCATCAGCGTTCATGTGAGCATCTTCCAGAGCCATTCGCATCACATTCAGTGCACCTAAACCTTCTGGGTGAGGAGCAGTAATGTGGTGTGCATCTGCAGACATACCACCTCCAACTATTTCAGCATAGATTTTGGCACCTCGCTTTTGAGCGTGTTCCAAATCTTCGAGCATCATTGCTCCTGCGCCTTCTCCCAATACAAATCCGTCGCGATCTTTGTCGAAAGGCCTAGAAGCAGTTTCTGGTGAGTCGTTGCGAGTAGAAAGGGCGTGTAAAGCATTAAATCCTCCGATTCCGGATTCAATAATGGCAGCTTCAGATCCACCAGCAATCATCACGTCCGCCTTTCCTAAGCGGATGTAATTGAAGGCATCAATCATTGCATTTGTTGAAGATGCGCAGGCTGACACCGTTGAGAAGTTTGGACCGCGGAAACCATACTCCATCGAAATATGACCAGACGCTATGTCCGCAATCATCTTTGGTATGAAGAAAGGATTAAACCTTGGGGTTCCGTCGCCCAGAACGTATTCTCGAACTTGTTCTTGGAATGTTCCAATACCTCCGATTCCAGACCCCCAAATCACACCAGCACGGTCTAGGTTGGCTTTCTCGGTATCTAAACCGGAGTCGGCCATACACTCACGTGCGGCTACAACGGCAAATTTTGAAAAGAGGTCGTGCTTCCTTTCAGATTTGCGATCGAAATGAACTGAATCGTTCCAGTTTTTTACCTCGCAGGCAAACTGAGTTTTAAATACTGAGGCGTCAAAGCGGGTAATTGGAGCAGCACCACTTGTACCGGCAACTATTGCATTCCAGTATTCGTCTTTTGAATTCCCAACAGGTGTTAGGGAACCGATGCCAGCAACGACTACCCCTCTTAACTCAATGAGCCTCAAAAGAGCGGTTACCCTTAGTGCTCGCCAATATACTTTGC
>CAXAIH010000374.1:0-1975 GCA_963968755.1 uncultured Flavobacteriales bacterium | reverse complement strand
GGTATATGCCTATCAGCACGTTCGAGAGGACAATCTGAGTCTTTACGGGTTTGCTGAGAAAGGGGAGCGAGAAGTCTTTCTAAAGTTGATTTCGGTTTCCGGCGTAGGTACGAGTACCGGACAGGTGATGTTGAGCTCGCTCGGACCAGCTCAATTGCAAGAAGCAATCTTAGATGGTGATGTAGCTCAATTGAAGTCTATTAAAGGGATTGGGGCAAAAACAGCAGAGAGAATTATCATTGATTTACGTGATAAGATGGCTAAGGATTTGCCCGAACTCGAAAAAAGCCTATTTCCAGGCAATACGGGTATAGAAGAAGCGTTATCAGCACTCGTGGCTTTAGGCTTCGACCGTGCTAAATCAAAGAAGGTCCTGCAGGACATTCAGAATAAAGAAGGAGACCAAGCCGTCGAAAGCCTCATAAAACAAGCCCTTAAGAACCTTTAGACCGAGGAACACTGTTCTGATGCGCTGCCCCCAACTCAAACCGTATGGATTGTTGTTGCTGTGTTTTTTAGCCAGCATAGTGAACTTGCGCGCTCAAGAAGGCACGGATACAAACAAGGTCAAACTTCGCTATCCAATGGGCGACCCCAGGGATCCGGCAGAGGAACCCTCAGGGATCATCCCAATGGGAGAGCCCGAGAACATTCAGACGGATGTTGAGTACAACGTCGACGAAAATCAATATGAGTTTAACGAGAAAGTAGGTAGCCGAGATTATCGACCTCCGTCGTATATGGACTTTGATGATTACATCGAAAGTCAACGAAAAAATTCCATCCGAGACTACTGGAAAGAAAAGTCCTTTACCGATTCTGAATACAAAAAGGATGAGTCGGAATTGAAGCCGAAGCTCGATGTAGAAAGCGAAACCTTCGATCGAATATTTGGTGGAAATGTAATTGACATTAAGCCGAGTGGAAATGCAGAATTGCGCTTCGGACTGAGAACCTCGAGAAACGACAACCCGGTAATCCCAGAACAACAAAGACGCATTACCACCTTTCAATACGACCAAAGTATGCAGCTCAACGTTCTCGGGAATGTTGGAGATAAGGTGAAGGTCAGCATGAACTACAATACAGATGCAACTTTCGCCTTCGACAATCAAGTAAAGCTCGACTATACGGGCTATGAGGACGACATTCTTCAAGACATAGAAATCGGGAATGTAGCGCTTCCATTAAATTCTTCTCTCATTACGGGAAGCACCAGTCTGATTGGTGTAAAAACCAAACTGAAATTTGGGAAGCTCAACATCACCACCGTTTTCAGTCAACAAAAGGGAAAGAAATCACAGATCAGAACAGAGGGTGGAGCGCAGATCTCAGAGTTTGAGGTGAAAGCCGACAACTACGAGGCATGGCGACATTATTTCCTCGACCACTTCTTCAGGGATCAATACGAAACAGCGGTGAACAACCCCCCGATGTACAACACTGGTGTGGTAGTAACACGAGTTGAAGTATGGATGACAAACACACGAGCCAACCCTGAAAACCCACGAGACATCATCGCCTTTCAGGATTTGGGAACAACAAATGAAGACGCCCTGTACAACCCCAGCTTCGCCGCCTTAAGTGTACCGCCAAATTCACCAGCAGACAATGCGGCCAACAATGTTTACGCAAGGGTTTTGGGTCAATTTGGAATTGAACGAGATATTATTCAAGCTTCCAATATATTGAATGGTCAACTTGACCTCAGTGCACGTTTCGATTACGAGCGTGTGGAGTTCGCAAGAAAATTGGATCAAACTGAATATGAGTTCAATCCGCAGCTTGGAACGATCTCCTTGCGTCAACAAATCAACTCAAACCAAGTATTGGCTGTTGCCTTCGAATACACTTATCGAGGTCAGGTTTATAAGGTGGGTGAGTTTTCGAACGATCTCGCTGCACCTCGCCCTTTGTTCTTGAAAATGCTCAAGAGTGTTGAGAAGAATACACGCGTTCCGATGTGGGATTTGAT
>CAXAIH010000373.1:0-1981 GCA_963968755.1 uncultured Flavobacteriales bacterium | reverse complement strand
CAGTAGACGCATCCCTACCATTGGTGGGATCATGATTTTTGCCGGAACGCTCTTTTCTTATTTGCTCTGGTATCCATTTATTGAAATAGATGACTTCAAGTACATCTGTGCCTCGATGCTCATCCTCTTTTTCATTGGGGTAAAAGACGATATCGTAGGTACAGCGCCAATGAAGAAGTTGATCGGTCACCTGATCGTCGCCTTCATATTGGTCTTTATGGCCGAAATGAGAATCACTAGCATGTATGGTTTGTTCGGCATTGAAGACATTCCATTTTATGCCAGCATTGCGCTTTCTGTTTTTGCATATATCGTCATTGTAAATGCCTTCAACCTAATAGATGGGGTCGATGGTTTGGCATCCGGAGTAGGTTTCATTTCCTGTATGGCTTTTGCAGGCTGGTTCTTTATGGCAAACGGCTATGAAGATGCGGTTCTGGCCTTGGCCCTCGGAGGTGCGCTTATGGGTTTTCTGATTTTCAATTTTCCACCAGCAAGAATATTTATGGGAGATTCAGGCTCACTTGTCATTGGGCTCATCGCTTCGGTTCTTGCCATCAAAATGATTGAATTTGATCATGGGAAACTTCCCATGGTTGTCGTGGAAATCTCAAAACCTGTATTTGCCATGGCGGCTTTAGCCTACCCAATGGTGGACACCCTCAGGATTACTACCCTTCGAATTTTACAAGGTCGATCTCCTATTAGCGCAGACCGCTCGCACCTCCACCACCAGCTCCTCGATCTGGGCTTAAATCACCTTCAAACGAGCTTATGTGTTTACCTCTTTAGCATCGTTTCAATACTGATTGCTGTATTCCTTCCTTTCGACAACAGCATCAATTTCTTTATCATTCTTCTCTTCGTATTCTCTATGGCGAGCCTGCCGTCTCTCTTGCTCTACGGTCGAAGAAAAAAGAAGAGTCGTGCGAGCTAGTTTCCTCTTCCTCTTTGTTGTTCTTCAGTTCTCGTCTCTAGGACAAATAGACCTACTTCCACGTATCGATCAATGGCGCTCCCTTCAGGATAGAGGCGAGTTGCATACCAGTATTATTTTGGGGGAAGAAATGTCTACCAGCTTGAGTAAGCTGACCCCATTTGATAGCGAACAAGCACGGCTTAGTTTGTTGGTTCACCCTCGGTTTGAGGGAGGCTTTTCTTCAGGCAAAAGCGCTGCCATCTACGAATCAAGTCTGGCAGTTCTAGCACAGTTTAGAACGAAAAATCGCTGGTCCTTAAGCATCATACCCATTGCTTCAACTGGAAATTTCCCTGTTTATATGACGGAGGAAATTGAAGCCAACAGAATTCATCCCTACGGTGGAATTGCCTTCCTTTCTTCAGGACAAAACCATTACACTTCTTTTTCTGTAAAGGGCAATTTGGAATTTAAGGCCAGTGAACGCTTTCAATTTTCCTTAGGGAATACACAGACTTATCTAGGAGATGGATTCCGTAGTTTGATGTTAAGCGAGTTCTCGAACAACTACCTAAACGTGAAGCTCAAAGCGAAGGTCTGGAAATTCAAATACCTTTTTATGGTCGCACAACTGCGAGATTACAGCGATCGCACGGCCTCAAATTATTGGGATTTGGAAGATAAGTACACAGCCACGCACTATATGAGCTGGAACATCAGTCCAAAAATCAATCTATCGTTTTTTGAGTCGATTGTTTGGAGAGGACAGGATACTTTGCTCTCACGCGGTTTAGACCCAAACTACTTGAATCCGGTCATCTTCTTTAGACCTGTTGAGTACTCCTTGGGGTCGACAGACAATTCCATCATCGGTTTAAATTTTTCTTGGGAAGTGAAAGATGGATTGAAGCTCTACCACCAATTGGTTTTGGATGAGTTTCTGCTCAGTGAAATTCGCGCTAGAAATGGATGGTGGGCGAATAAGTACGCCATTCAAGTAGGAGCTAAATGGGAAAAGCTATTTGGGCTTGAAAATTTAAGGTTCCTCGCCGAATTCAACTC
>CAXAIH010000372.1:0-1990 GCA_963968755.1 uncultured Flavobacteriales bacterium | reverse complement strand
TGGGGGTCGATGCCGATTTCAGCTTTTCAGCTGCGAGTCTATTGCTTCCAATGGCCTTGATGTTCAACATCCTTGCCTACCGGGGAATCAAAGCGGATGAAGCTCTAATTCGATCCGTAGACCGCATCCGATAGAGGGTATTTCCTTAAGCTGGGAATATTTCCAAGGCTTTTTCTTGCGCATGACCAAATGCTCCGATGTTGAGGCCGTGCTTCACTTCTTTCCATTCAAGAAATTCAATCACATTCTCGGTAGCCATGTTTCCAACCAGTTCATCGTCTGCCATTGGACATCCGCCAAAACCTTGAACGGCTGTATCCAACCTTCTGCAGCCTGCTTTCCAAGCAGCCTTAATCTTTTCAATCCGCGACATTGGGCTTGAGTGAAGATGGGCTCCAAATTCAACGTCCGACAAGGCTGGAATCAAATTCTTGAACAACATTTCGATGTTCTCAGGATTTGAGACCCCTATGGTATCAGCGAGCGAAAGTGTATTGATGCCTATGCTGTTGTGAAGCTTGTGCGCCCAGTTGATCACCACCTCAGGACTCCATTCATCACCGTAAGGATTTCCAAAACCCATGGAGAGGTAGATTACCAACTCTTTTCCTTTCTTATCGCAAAGTTTTTTAATGGCTTCAACACGACTCAGGCTCTGCTCAATGCTGCTTTTGGTGTTGCGTTGTTGGAAGGTTTCTGAAATGGAAAATGGAAATCCCAAATAATCGATTTCGTCAAAGTTCAAGGCATCCTTTGCACCCCTTTCATTCACAACAATCGAGAGCAATTTCGTATCGCTGTATGTGCGATCCAATTTGGCGAGCACCTCTGCGGTATCACGCAGCTGAGGAATAGCCTTTGGCGAAACAAAGCTTCCAAAGTCCAAGGTATCGAAGCCTACTTTCAGCAGGCGGTTGATATAGTCCGCTTTGTCGTCTGTAGGAATGAATTCGTGCAAACCTTGCATGGCATCCCTCGGGCATTCTATAATTTTAAGTGCACTCATGCTTTCTTCAATATTGCCTTGTTGATGCGCTTTACCAAGGCAGGACCTTCGTAGATGAGACCGGTGTAAATCTGAATCAGACTTGCGCCTGCTTCAAGTTTTTCCAAGGCACTTTCCTCATCGTGAATTCCCCCTACTCCAATGATAGGAATTTCGCCCTTCAGTTTTTCATGAAGAAAACGAATTACTTCTGTGCTTTTCTCTCGCACTGGCTTGCCGCTCAATCCGCCAGCCTGATTAAGGATGTTTTGATTTGACTCCAAATTATCCCGATCAATCGTAGTATTTGTGGCGATTATTCCTGAGAGCTTGAGCTCCTGAGCAATGTCTACAATGTCTTGAAGTTGAGATTCATTTAAATCTGGTGCAATCTTCAGAAGAATCGGCTTGGGTTTTCCCAAGTCTTGATTCAGATTCAATAAATGAGCGAGAAGAGCTTTCAATGGCTCCTTGTCTTGAAGAGCACGGAGATCCGGTGTATTTGGAGAGCTCACATTTACGGTAAAGTAATCAACCAAGTCGTACAACTCGCGGAAACAGATTTCATAATCTTCAACCGCCTGCTCATTGGGTGTGACTTTGTTCTTCCCAATATTTCCGCCAATGATGATCCCCTTGGGGCGGTTCTTGAGCTTCGTAGCCATGTGTTTTACGCCACGGTTGTTGAATCCCATTCGGTTGATGAGTGCTTCGTCTTCTGGCAATCGGAACATGCGAGGTTGCGGATTCCCACCTTGAGCCTTTGGTGTTACCGTCCCCACTTCAATGAATCCAAAGCCAAGATGTCGGAAATCACGAAAGAGCGTCGCGTCTTTATCGAAGCCGGCAGCAAGTCCAACAGGGTTTTTAAATTTTAATCCAAAGACCTCACGTTCAAGCTTTTTATTATTCCTGCTTGAAATGACACGGACAAAAAATGCCATGCCGGGAATGCTCAACAAATCGTGAAAAAGGCTGGTAGTAAAATGGTGGGCGCTCTCGGGG
>CAXAIH010000371.1:0-1992 GCA_963968755.1 uncultured Flavobacteriales bacterium | reverse complement strand
GACATTAATGCCTTAGACATCCCATATTCTGAAGCTTTTGATGTAATTGTGTTCAAATCGATTTTGGGCGGTATCGCGCGGAATGGGCATATTGAGAGAAGAACAAAATGCATTTCAGAAATTTATCGAGCTCTAAAACCAGGTGGCCTTCTACTCTTCTCAGAAAATTTGGCCTCAACTCGAGTTCATCAGTTCTTGCGTCGGAAGTTTGTCCCTTGGGGAGCTGAATGGACTTACCTCAAGTTTAGTGAATCTCAAGACTTACTCACTGACTTCAAAAGCTGTAAGTCGCAAACAACAGGCTTGATTGGAGCCTTTGGGAAAGGCGAAAAAATGCGTTCTAGATTTGGTCGTATTGATGGCCTTCTTGCTCCAATAGCACCAAAAAAATGGAATTACATCTGGTACGGAGTCGCACAAAAATAAGCTAGACCTCCGCTGGCTTATCTAGCTTTTCAAACACAGAATTTTTACTCAGGAATTCAGGAACCATCTCCTTCATCGTTCGAACTAGCATCAGCACATCACGACCACTTAGCACCTGCGTGAGGCCTGCTACTTTTTCTTCAACTTCTTGAAAAGGGTATTCACGCACTTTGGCAATCATAATCTGCGGATGATGCGTAGAAAGTGTGTTTTCTTTATCTGCCAAAAGTTCCTCAAACAGCTTCTCACCGGGCCGCAAACCAACAAATTTGATCTGAATGTCTTTGCCTAATTCGTACCCAGAAAGCTTAATCATCTTCTTGGCCAAATCCATAATCTTCACCGATTGACCCATGTCGAAAATGTAGATTTCACCCCCCTGCCCCATCATACCAGCCTCCAACACAAGCTGGCAAGCTTCCGGAATTGTCATGAAGTAACGTGTGATTTCAGGATGTGTAACCGTAATGGGACCACCCTGAGCAATTTGCCTCTTGAACAAAGGAATCACTGAGCCATTGGATCCCAGTACATTTCCGAAACGTGTGGTGATAAATCGAGTTTCACTTATGGAATTCTTAGATTGACTATAAATCTCAGCGATACGCTTGCTCGCCCCCATCACATTCGTGGGATTTACAGCTTTGTCGGTGGAAACCATCACGAACTTCTCCACCTTAAACTTATCTGCAAGGTCAACACAAATCTTCGTCCCCGAAACATTTGTACGAATAGCTTCCGATGGATTCTCTTCCATCATTGGGACATGCTTGTAAGCCGCAGCGTGATAGACCACATGAGGCTTATACTTTTTAAATACCTCCCGAAGTCGCTGCTCTTCTCGGACATCTGCAATCACTACTTCAGCAAAATTGGTCCCGTATAACTCTTCAATCTCCAGCTGCAACTCATAAAGTGGACTCTCCGCCTGATCAAGCAGAACCAACTTTTCAGGAGTGTAAGAAGCTACCTGACGAACGATTTCACTACCAATACTTCCGGCAGCTCCCGTGATAAGTACAACCTTTTGGAAGAGTTGATTTCGAATGTCTTTTTCATCGAGGCGAATCTCTTCCCTACCGAGTAAATCTTCAATCTTAACTTGGCGAATCTGCTTATAGCTGAGTTCCCCACCTATCCAAGAAGATGCTGGCGGAACATTGAGCACGTCAACATTATGTTGCAGTGCCAGCTCCACAACTTCATCCTTCTTTTGTCTGCTTAAACTTTGAACAGAAATGATAATCGCATCAATCTTCTGACGCTCAACAAGCTGCACAAAATCATCAATTCCGTAAATCTGAATGCCCTCGATTTTCTTGCCTAACTTCCTTGGATTGTCGTCGATAAAGGCAAGCACATTCTGCTGCACACCCGTAACTCGATCGAGTGTCCTTTTGGTAATCACGCCACCCTCACCTGCTCCAAAAATGACGATGTTCTTCTTTTCATTTGAGGAGTTTTTGATTTCAAAATAGATCAGCTTCACAGCGATTCTAAAGGCAATCAACAAAAAGATGGTCCATAGGAATTCTATGATAAGTACCGAGAGCGGAAGCACATATG
>CAXAIH010000370.1:0-1993 GCA_963968755.1 uncultured Flavobacteriales bacterium | reverse complement strand
GGGAACAATCATGGTAAAGTAGCTTATCTAGTTGAGACTTTTCAGTTTGGTTCAGACGGATTTAAAACACTCGAGAATGGCAACAAAACGGGTTTTCAGAAAGACGATTACATATTCAAGCTTCGCTTTAATACATCGAGTAAAGCAGAAGTATATCAGAGTATTAGCTTCAAGTTTGGGCTGAGCAATGAGAACTCAAACGAGACATACTTAGGCCTTTCCGAAGCCGACTTTGAAATTGACCCACTAGCTCGTTATGCAGGATCTCAAAAAGATCTCATGCTCACAGATTTTCGTCAAATGTCGGCCAAGCATTTGATCGTTCCAGCGAAGGATCTACACATCACCACCACTGTTTATCGAAACGACTTCAATCGAAACTGGTACAAACTGGCTAAGGTGAGTGACGGAATGGGAGAAACCGTGGGAATCAACAGTATTTTAAGCGATCCCCTAGCGCATGAGAGCCAGTTTAACTTAATCAAGGGTTCCGGAGATGTAGATGGAAGGTTATGGGTAAAAGCCAACAACAGAGGCTACTATTCGCAAGGCGTTCAAAGTGTGCTTAGTAAATCGTTTAGTACATCCAATGCAAAACACATGATTCAGGGCTCCATTCGTTTGCACGAGGATGAAATGGATCGCTTTCAATGGATCGACGGATATTCTATGACGGATGGAAGCATGCGCATCGAAGAAGAAGGTGAAGCTGGAACGGAAAGCAATAGGATTGAACATTCAAAGGCTTTAGCCAGCTACCTACAATACGAATTGCAAGTAGGTAAATTCACTTTTGTACCAGGCCTTCGCCATGAGTATATTGTGTTGAGTCGCGATGATTACGGCAAGAATGACGTTGAAAGAACAGCTTCTGAATTGAAGTCTAGAACCAACGAGGTAAGCGCCTTTATCCCAGGGGCATCCTTAAGTTACAAGACTTTTGAGGGAGCTAGCTTCTTCACTGGCGTGCACAAGGGATTTGCACCTCCAAGTTCTCAAGAAGGCAGTAAGCCAGAGGAAAGTGTGAATATGGAATTTGGGTACAAGCAACAGACAAAGAATGTTTCGCTGCAAGCAATCCTCTTCATGAACGATTATCAAAACCTCCTTGGAGTTGACCTTGCGGCAGCAGGTGGAGCTGGGTCGAGCGACTTGTTCAACGGGGGCGCTGCTCGCTCTCAAGGATTGGAATTTCTTCTTGCGTACGATCTTGGATTCGCCTCAAACACAAAAGTGCGCTTTCCTATCAGTTTGGTGTATACCTACACGGATGGTTATTTCCGCAACAACTTTGAAAGTTCATTCGGAGGTTGGGGGAGTGTGAGATCAGGAGATGCGATGCCATATTTAGCCAAGCATCAAAGCTCTTTGCTCGTAGCTATGGAATCCGCAAAACTTGATATTAATGTAGGTGCGCGCTATTCAGGACAAATGAGAACTCAAGCGGGTGGAGGTGAAATCTTGAAGAGTGAATCTACGGACGAGCAGATGATTTTGGATGCAAGCATCACCTTCCGAGCATTGCCAAATTTACGCTTGGAACTTCGCGGGAACAACCTTACAGATCAAGTATACATCGTATCTCGCCGTCCAGCTGGACTTCGTCCTGGTTTACCTAGAAGCTACAGCATTGGCTTCCGACTAGACTTACCCTAAAGTCTGAATCAATTTTTTACTTAAGATTAACTTCGTGTTAATCCTCTTTACCTACGCATGCTTTTTCCTTCTTTCCTGGTTGATTGATATCCGTGCATTGCGCTCGGAATTCTCAACCTTTAAGGCGTTTTTCGTTAGTCTTCCCGTTCAGCGTTTTTTACTTTTCTGGACCACCTTCTTGATTCCAATTGTGGTGGTGAATCGCTTCGATGGAAGCGCCTTATTTCCTGATAGTGAAATTGTCAAGATAGATGTGACCCTAGTCCTTGCGGGCCTCATTTCATTCTTCTGGGCTTATTTCCTCTATAAACTCGACATCTATGAGGCAGAGCTGGAA
>CAXAIH010000369.1:0-1995 GCA_963968755.1 uncultured Flavobacteriales bacterium | reverse complement strand
CTCACCAGAACCAGACTTCAATTTGGTTGCTTCCTTAAGTTGAACAGCAACAGGAGGAGTCTTTACAACAAAGTCAAAAGACTTGTCCGAATATACTGTAATGATGGCAGGTAATAATTTTCCCGCTTTATCTTGAGTTCTAGCATTAAACTGCTTACAAAACTCCATGATGTTCACCCCTTTTGCACCTAATGCAGGTCCTACGGGAGGAGAAGGATTGGCTGCGCCACCCCTAATCTGAACTTTAATTAATCCTGATATTTCTTTAGCCATTGTAGCTCAATTATTCTTTTTCTACTTGCATGTAGCTAAGCTCAAGAGGTGTTCTTCTTCCGAAGATTTTCACCATCACCTTCAGCTTCTTTTTCTCTTCATTAATCTCTTCGATCACTCCGGAGAAACTGTTAAATGGACCATCGATCACCTTAACAGCTTCACCAAGAATGAAAGGAATGTTGAGTTCTTCGTCGCTTTCAGCAAGCTCATCAACTTTCCCAAGTATTCTATTCACCTCGTTCTGTCGCAACGGAACAGGCTCTCCTCCTTTTCGATCGCCTAAAAAGCCAATCACGTTAGGAAGGTTCTTAATCATGTGAGGAATCTCACCAGTAAGAAGAGCTTCTATAAGAACATAGCCTGGAAAAAAGTTTCTCTCCTTGCTAATCTTCTTTCCATTACGGATTTGGAAAACTTTTTCCGTCGGAATCAAGACTTGTGAAATGTAGTGATCAAGCTTTTCGTGCTCTACCTCCATCTCGATCTGCTCCTTGACCTTCTTCTCCTTACCACTAATGGCTCGAACTACGTACCACTTCTTGTTGCTAACCTCTTCCATCTTCCTAGTTGAAAATGTTGTTGTAGATGAGCTTCATCAAATTACCGAAAGCTGAGTCCATCAAATAAATGATTGCAGCGATCAAGAAGGTCGCTACTAGCACTAGAACTGAACTGCTCTGCAATTGGGTCCATGTTGGCCATGACACCTTATGCATGAGTTCATTCCAGGAATCGCTTACGTAATTTTTAATTATTTCCATCTAAATTGTATTCCGCAACTGCATCGCACGGGTGGAGCGACTCGAACACTCAACCTGCAGTTTTGGAGACTGCTGCTCTACCAATTGAGCTACACCCGTAAAAGAGGTTTAGAGAGACGCCTAATCCCAAGACGTCTCTCATCCACTCAATGAACTTTCCTATTTTATGATCTCAGTGATTTGACCCGCACCTACAGTACGTCCACCTTCACGCATCGCAAACTTGAGACCTTGGTTGATGGCCACAGGAGCGATAAGTTTAACGGTGATGGTCAAGTTGTCACCTGGCATTACCATTTCGCGATCTTCTGGCAACATAATCTCCCCAGTAACGTCCGTTGTTCTTAGGTAGAACTGAGGACGATATTTGTTGTGGAATGGAGTGTGACGTCCACCTTCTTCTTTTTTAAGAATATATACCTCAGCTTTGAATTCGGTGTGCGGCGTAATCGTACCTGGCTTACAGATAACCATACCACGCTTGATCTGATCTTTCTCAATACCACGAAGGAGAAGACCTACATTATCACCCGCCTCACCTCTATCGAGGATCTTACGGAACATCTCTACTCCTGTAATGGTTGATTTCAATTTTTCAGCACCGAAACCTAGGATATCAACTTCTTCAGCAGTGTTGATTACACCAGTTTCAATTCTACCGGTAGCAACTGTACCGCGACCAGTAATAGAGAATACATCTTCAACTGGCATCAAGAATGCTTTGTCAACATCTCGCTCAGGAAGAGGGATCCATGTGTCAACAGCTGCCATCAATTCCATGATTTTCTCAGACCAATTAGCATCTCCTTCCAAACCACCTAGGGCAGAACCTTGAATGATTGGTGTGTCGTCACCCTCGTATTCGTAGAAATCAAGTAATTCACGGATTTACATTTCAACGAGTTGTAGAAGTTCGTCGTCGTCGACACGGTCCACTTGGTTCATGAAGAGAAACAAT
>CAXAIH010000368.1:0-2022 GCA_963968755.1 uncultured Flavobacteriales bacterium | reverse complement strand
TGACAATACTATTTGACCCTATTTTGATTTTTCTTCGCCGTGGAAATAATGCTGTTGAGCAACCGACTGATTTCATTTAAGCTCTGGGGAAGTTCCTTAGGGCTAGGAGGATTAGGAGACTCACGACAAAGCTTTAGCCAGTATTCAGTTTCAATGCACTCTTTATGCGCCAGTTTCTTTTTATGAATAAAATCTGCTCTGCTTTCAGATCTTTGACCTTCATGAATATTCGCTCCAATAGAAGTTCCCGATCTAAGAATTTGTCCTCTAATTTCATAACGACTCCCTGCATTGAGAGCCGTGGTGAACTCCAGTATTTCCAGCGAAAATTTAAAAGATTTCTCGAGGATTGGATTGTTTTCAGTTTTCATGAAACAAATAGAACCCAGCGAATCTGAAAAAGACGACTAAATGCATTCCGGAATTTACTAATTCCCAAATTGGCTAATTATCTAATTCACGCTCACCACGTGCCGTCGAAATCCTGATCTAGGATTAAAAGAGACTCCGTAAGCTCGCCCATGGCTTTCTCGTCTTTCTTCTCTTTGGCAATGAGTCTTCCTTTCTTGTAAACAGCGATCGCCTTCTTTACCCTATCTGTCTCTTCGTAAAGCTGACCGAGCTGATAGTAAGCGCCTAAATAGGTTTTGTCGATTTCAACAATGCGCTCGAGTAAATCAATGGATTTCGCAATCTCACCAATCTTTCGATACTCTAAGGCAGCAGCATAATTAAGGAACACGTCCTTTTTACTCTTCTTGAGCATTTCCTCTATGAGTTCGAGTCGTTCCATCAACCTGTTTTAGACTTATCGAAAATATAAAATAAAGACAGAGGACAAGGCTATTTCAGAAGCTCTCGTAAGCTTTTTAACACATCTTGGTTGTGTGGGGTTTTCCAAGACTTCAAAATCGTGTTTTTCTCCTTTATGGTCAGATGCCAGCTCAGGGAAACGCGCTCATCTTTTCCCGGA
This sequence comes from uncultured Flavobacteriales bacterium, assembly GCA_963968755.1. Taxonomy (GTDB): domain Bacteria; phylum Bacteroidota; class Bacteroidia; order Flavobacteriales_G; family Salibacteraceae; genus UBA4419. Next base: position 1,049 of record CAXAIH010000368.1, on the reverse strand, counting down.
TCCATCTCAAAACCGAGCACATCTACCGGCACCTTCAATTGCTTCTTTAACATCAGTTTATGTTCTTCCTGGTTGTACTCCTAAATGTTGACCCAGTTGTTCTATAAGCCACCCAGCGGACTGCTAAAGGCTTCCAACAAGCTTCCCGAAATCAGTTCCGCCTGCCCAATTCGAATTGAAAGTGTTCAATCGTTTCAAGACAAGAACATTATTCAATACAAGGATGCAGGGCGCAGCAATTTAGATGAGCTCAAACTGCATGTGTTGTATAGACACGGGGACTGCAAACTGCAGCGCAGTTTCTATCTTCCTACGAACTAGATTTTAGAGTCAGTAGCCTTCAAAATTGAAGCCTCTTTCGCTTCTGCCTTGGCCCTCAAATCGCTTGCTTTTTTTAGCATTTCTTCGGCAAAGCTTCGGTCCTTCAGGTCTACTGCATTGATGCGTACATTTAGTTCTGCACCAATCACAGCAGAGCGCGCAGCAAGGGCACCTACAGCACCATCCGTAACGGAATTGGGGTTTCCTTGCAAGACCATCGCCTCGCAAACCTCCATACTCTTAAAGGCCTTTTCCATGGTTCTGAAAGGAATAGAAATGGCGTATTTCGTAGCATCTTCAATCGCCTGCACTCGAATCGACTTTTCTGAATCAGATCCCTTAGGTAGCCCAAAAGCTTCCATGATTCTGTTGAAGGCCTGAGTGTCTTCATCCACCAAATGAAGCAAGTCGTTTTTCAAACCTTCGGCCTTAACCGCCCAGTCGGAAAACTCTTCCCAACGTTCATCCCAACCTCGCTTGTGAGCAGATAAGTTGGCAACCATTCCTCCCAATGAAACACCTAAGGCTCCAAGATAGGCAGCAATCGAACCTCCTCCGGGAGCCATAGATTCTGAAGCGGTTTCATTGGCAAAGTCAGTAAGCGTCATGCCCACTAGCTTACCACCGTCTTCACCAATCATGTATTCAATAATCTTCTCTCTCGGATCAAATGATTTTAGTTCATCCAAGCCCAATGACTTGATGGCAATTTTCATTTTCTCCATTTC
>CAXAIH010000367.1:0-2029 GCA_963968755.1 uncultured Flavobacteriales bacterium | reverse complement strand
AGCTAGAATAGTTTCAAGTATGGTGGGGAATTCATCTGATTTGGTAAGGTCTAATGGCACGACATCGGCAATGCCTCCCTCCTTTTCGATTTCAGCTGCAACACGTTGTAGTTCGTCTTCACGACGTGCACTTAAAATAACCGTATTTCCTTTTTTGGCAATCTCTTTGGCTAAGCCTTCTCCAATACCAGACGAGGCGCCGGTAATCCAAACTACTTTCTCTCTCAATCGCATAAAGCGATTCTAGTTTCGTGGACGGCTGAAAACGTAGGAATCTACTTGAATGAGTGTGGCTGGGTTTCCTGATCCAGCAGCTCCCATTCCTTCAAAATTGAAGCCCTCAGAATCGAGACGGTTAAAAACATCTACAAGCTTGATTGCATTGTGCTCATGATGCTCTGAATTCATTTGTTCTATCGCTATACGCTCCGACTTACCACTACCGTATGCAAGAACGATTTCTCCTTTTTTACCCACGGGCTCATAGGTTTTTACAATAACGTATTCTTTATTTCCTGCTGGGGATTTTAAGGCCAAGAGAAAGGCTACTATCACGAACACTCCGGCCATTAAGGCTACTGAGTTTAGGACACTTCTTTTTCTTCTTTTCATGTGAATTGCGATGATTCTTTCAAATGTAAAATTTTCACCAGAACAGGCTTCTCAATATTACTTAATCCACTTTGCTTTCAGCAGGGCAAGAAACTCTCGACTCATCATCTTTCCATATCGTGAACGGTAGGGCTCTATTTTCTTGTACTTCTTCAATGCTTCTGGCATATCTGCGATTTTAAATTCTGCCTGAACTGCCCTGCTTAAGTGCAGGGACATACGTGCTTGATGAAAGCTCGACGTACAAAGGATAAACTCCCTTATTCCATTCTCCTCGCAGAATTCAGCGCAGACCATCGCATTCTCCTTTGAGTTCTCTCCCTGGGCAATCCACTTGATATCGGAAGCTTTTATCCTCAAAGAATCTATCATGTATTCATGAAATCGCTTTTGCTCCTTAGGTGAGCATATGGCTTCTGAAACCAGAACTTTCCTCGCCTTAATGCTGTAAAGACTTGCTGCCAAGTCTAGGCGCTCTTGAGTACCAACACCAGGATTACATCCACTTCCTGGAACAAAAAGCACAGAGCCATAATCCTTGGAAATCACTTGCCCTCTTGACAGGTAGCTTTCCATAAACTCCAGACGATTGGCAATGAGCAGATAGCTGAGCCCTTCAAAAGCAATAGAAACAAAAATGAGTGTACGTAGGGAGCTCGAAACGCGCATAGTCAAAATTATACCTTTAAATGCTACCGCATCTTGAACATGACTGAGAGTAATTCGAATTGGTTGAAGAATGGTGACGAACGAGAGTTTGAACGCTTTTTTCGCGCTCAGTTGCGGTCTTTGGTGGCTCACGCCATGAAGTTTCTTCGAGATCCTGAATAAGCCCAAGAAGTAGTTCAAGACACCTTTGTAAGCCTCTGGGACAAACGCGGCGAGATTCAAACTGAGATTAGCCTATCCACTTATTTGTATACCTCCGTTCGGAACCAGTGTTACAACATGAGTAAGCATCAAAAGGTGCGTTCTTATGCCGGAGTCAGTCTACTTCTTCTGAGGTCGATCTACTTTTTTAAAAAATATTTCATGACAGATAGGGGTATTTACCCTTCAACTTGTCAAACCATTGAATCGACATGAACATTCCTGAAGACATAAATATTTTGATTGCGAAAGAATGCGCCGGGGAATTCGAAGCTTCAGAGCGCAACAAATTTGTTTCATGGATTGAAAGTTCAAGCGAGAATGCCGATCTCTATGCCGAGAGCAAGTCGTACATCGATGCAGTAAACCGCTTTGCGAAAGCACAAAGTACTGATGTGAACGAGGCATGGAAAAGCTTTCAAGAAAAGAAAGAAGGGACTAAAATTGTTCCTATCTCAAAACCGAGAAAAATCAATGAGTTTTTAAAAGTAGCCGCTGTATTCTTGGCCTTGGTTGGGGTGGTAAAAGTGGTTGACCTCATGATGGG
>CAXAIH010000366.1:0-2030 GCA_963968755.1 uncultured Flavobacteriales bacterium | reverse complement strand
GCTCAAATTCTCTATTCCCAAGATCGATTTGACCAGTTGGTAAATTATGTGAAGCCTAAGCTCGATTCCAAAAAGATCAAGCGAAGAAGTGAAATGGCCCGGCTTGTGGGCGATGCCTATTACTCACAGCAAAAGTTTTCCGAAGCCATCAAGTATTTAGAAATGGCGCGTACACCTCCATCACGACTTGATCGAGAAGGAGAGTATCAATTGGCTTACTCCAAATATCGAAGCGGCGACTTCTACGGTTCCATAAAGAGCTTCTCGAAGTTGTCTGGCAAGCAGGATGCCCTTGGTCAGATGAGCTTGTATCAATTAGGTGGTGCATATCTGAAAGTAGGAGAGAAGAAGTACGCGCGTAATGCATACAAGTCGGCTTCCGTGATGGAGTTCGATGCGGAGATTGCAGAAGATGCCCTCTACAACTACGCGAAGCTTTCTTATGAGGTTTCCTTCGACCCTTACAACAAAGCGGTAAAGGCCTTCAATGCTTATATAGAGAAGTATCCAAAGTCGGAGCGGGTAGAGGAAGCTTATGAGTTCATCCTTAAAGTATACCTCACCTCCAAGAATTACGAAGCTGCTCTCACCTCAATAGAGAAGATTACCAATAAGTCTATGGACATGAAGAAGGCTTATCAGTTGATCTGCTACAACAGAGGAATCGAGCTTTTCCAGAACCAGTCCTACAAACAGGCTATTCAGTATTACGATCGCTCTCTCACCTTTCCTTTGAATAAGGATCTCATCGCTTTAGCGCATTACTGGAAAGGCGAATCTTATTACCGCCTCAACAACTACGTGAAATCAATTGAGGCTTACAAGCAGTTTATATTCCAGCCGACTGCCATTTTACAATCGGAGTTTAACGAGGCCAACTACAACCTAGGCTATTCCTATTTTAAGATTCAAGACTATGAAAACGCTCAGTCTTGGTTTAGAAAGTTTTTCTACTACAAGAACGAAAAGGACAGTGCACGCTTAACGGATTCCTACATGAGAACCGGCGATTGTTTTTACGTCTCTAAAAGTTTTACCGATGCCATTCCATACTATCAAAGCGCCCATGATTTAGGGAGTTTCGATAGAGACTACGCGCTCTATCAAATGGCTATTTGTCAGGGATTGACGCGGAATCTAGAGGAGAAGATCAACCTGCTTGCTCGCTTGATTACCGAGGAGCCTAAGTCGAGTTATCAAGATGCGGCCATTTATGAGTTGGGGGCTTCCTTCTTGAAGAAAAACGATGAGGGGAAGGCGATGCAGTATTTTGAATCTGTGGTCGAGAAGTATCCGAACTCAGCATACATCAAGCGCTCACTTTTAAGTAAAGGTTTGATTCTTTACAACCGCGGAAACAACGACGAGGCTTTAACCGTGTTCCGTCAAATCGTAAGCGATTTCCCAACATACGAGGATTCGAAAGAGGCGCTTCTTGGAATCAAGAACATTTACATTGAAAAAGGAGAAGTAGACACCTATACATCCTACATCAATGAATTGGACTTCGTGGACTTGAACGAAGCCGAATTGGACTCCTCTGTATATAGCTCCGCTGAATTGAAATACCTAGAAGGTAAATGCGAGCAAGCGAGAACCGATTTTGAGGCCTACTTGATTCGCTTTAATCCGGCGCTCTTTGAAGTGAGTGCTACTTATTATCTGTCAGATTGTTACCTCAAAGGAGGAAACAAAGACAAGGCACTTGAGGGTTTTCTGCGCATCATTCCTCGTCCAACCAACAAGTTCAGTGAGCCATCCCTCTTGTACGCTGCGAGAATTCAGTACGAGAAATCCCAGTGGGAGCAGGCGCTCACTTCATATGGTTCACTAGAAAAGATTGGTGCAAATCCAGCAAATGTGAATGAGGCCATTCTTGGTCAAATGCGATGCTTGAATCGCCTCGATAATAAAGGAAGTGCTTCAGAGTATGCAGGAAAAGTACTTGAGTTTGAAAAAATCAATCTTGACCTATACACAGAAGCACGCTCTATTCAAGCGGAAGCCGCCCAGCTGCGAGGCGAACACGA
>CAXAIH010000365.1:0-2048 GCA_963968755.1 uncultured Flavobacteriales bacterium | reverse complement strand
AAAGAATGAAATGAGCCAGAATAAAACACTTGCCCCTAATACACGCAGGAAGATGAATCCAAGGGGTTGGATGTATCCGTTCATTACATCCTTGGCAAAGGAATAGTTGAGCCCATAAATAAGAGCCACTGCAAGAAGCGCTAGGTGCGCACGAAGTAGGGATGAATTCACGCCTTCAGTTTCCCTTTTAGGCGTTCAACTACTTTGGGTGAATTTCCTATAAAGAGCTCATCTCCGATTCGCACTACAGGTCGTTTCAAAAAGGTGTAATCTTTCAAAATTAGGCTCTTGATGTCCTCTTCTTTAAGTTCAAAATCCTTTAAGCCGAGGGCGGAATAAGACCTTGATCGACGGCTCAAAAGCACCTCATAACTTCCGGCTAGATCTCTCAACTCCTCAAGTTCCTCCTCAGAAAAATTGGTAGTTTTGATGTCCTGAAAGTCAAACCCATCCTGCAATTCTAGCTCATTGATAATGCGCTTGCACGTAGAACACGTCGACAGATGATAAATCTTCTTTTGCATCTCCTTAATCATCGAACAAAAGTAGGTTTCTAGAAATTCGATGGTCAAGAAAAAGAGTCCAATTCGTCAGTTGCTGAGTCCATCGAAAATATTCATTCCGATAGGATTGGGTTTGCTCGTTGCTGGATGGCTCCTATACACAGAATTTGACCTCAACGCATTCATACAGGTTGACTGGGGTTTAAATACGGCCTTTTGGATTTTCATGTCTTTGATTATGGTCGCAACCCGCGACTTCGGCTATGTGTATCGTATTCGGCACCTTACCGCTAAGGCAATTTCTTGGCGAAATTCATTCGACGTAATTATGCTCTGGGAGTTTTCTTCCGCAATAAGCCCTTCTGTAGTTGGTGGCTCAGCTGTGGCAGTATTCATAGTAAATAAGGAGGGTGTTAAGCTGGGCAAGAGTACCGCAATTGTGATGGTAACTGCCTTCCTCGACGAGCTCTTTTACATTCTGATGGTGCCGATTGTTTTTGCCTTGGTTTCTCAATCTGATTTGTTTCCTCAAAAGGCTCGTGACTATTTGGGCGACAGCATGAGTGCTGAAACCATCTTCTACCTCGGGTATGGCTTCATTGTGAGTCTAACCACTGTAATCCTCATGAGTATCTTCTTCTTTCCAGGCGGCCTGAGAAGTCTTCTATGCAAAGTTGGGTCGTGGCGCATTTTTAAACGTTGGGAAAAATCATTTATCGAAACAGGCGACGATATCGTAGTAAGTAGCAAAGAATTGAAGGGAAAACCATTTTCGTTTTGGTTTACGGCATTTTCCGCCACCTTCTTTTCATGGACTGCCCGCTTCTGGGTTGTGAACTGCCTCATCATGGCGCTTGCCCCAATTTTACTCTCTGATCATATGCTCGTTTATGCGCGTCAGCTGGTAATGTGGGTGATCATGTTGATCAGTCCAACTCCGGGCGGAGCTGGAATTGCGGAAATAGCATTTCAGGGTTTCTTAGCGAGTTTCATACCCTTTGGAATGGCAGGAACGCTCGCCTTACTTTGGCGTATTTTCACCTACTACCCTTATCTCTTTCTTGGTGTAATTATCCTTCCGCGTTGGATTCGAAAGGTCTACCTCAAAAGGCCACTCATCAAATTCAAAAGTCCCTCTTAAGGTCTTCTGTGGCCTCCCGTATTCCAATGCAAACCGTTTCGGTAAGCTCTGAGATTTTGGCAGCATCCTTACCAGTCTCAGCAGCATCCTTAAGCTCGTTCAACTCGTCAAGGGTTGGATGAATGCCCATTAAATCAATCGTAGGCATCAGCTTATGAGCGAGTGATCTGATGGAAGGATAGTCTGCAGCGCCCACATACTCCTCAAAACGAAGGCAATTCGATTCGCTCTCGCTCAAGAAAAGCTCTACCATTTGTTTTAAAAAGTTAGGATCACCTCCTGAGAGACTTTCTAGTTTTTCAAGATTGTAGTGCTTCTCCATGCTCGCTCAATTTTTCTTCTTTCAACATTCTATAAATCGTAGACTTCCCAATTCCCAGTTTGTTTGCTACAAGGATAACATC
>CAXAIH010000364.1:0-2056 GCA_963968755.1 uncultured Flavobacteriales bacterium | reverse complement strand
GCTTCCTTCTTCTCGGTAGGAACTGAGGCAATGATAAACCACCAGCTCTCAGAACTTGGTTTGTTGGCTTTGTACATGTTTTTGGCTGTACTTCTTTTCGGACTTAAGCCACACAGAATGAAGTGAACTTTGAACGTTTCACTCCCATTTGAGGGTGCTGCATGTGTAGGAGAGTTTTGAACAAAAATAATCCCCCAAGATTGGAGGATTTGAAAGACGGTTAAACTTTGAATACTATTCCGTTCCCGAAGTGCCCTCGCCTTCAAAGGCAGCGTACTCATCTTCGTATCCGACCATAATAACAACACATCCCTTAGGAATAGAACGCGTGTCTTCGGAGATTGAAGCAGGGATTAAGAATTCGAAGTATACGGAAGTAATTTTTGGGTCTGGTTCGAAAGTGAACTGACCGTCCTCGCTAGAAGCAGACATGAGTTCTTGTCTTTTCTTAACAAACTCATTGTCGCTGTAAGCTTTGATTTTGATGTCCTGAGGTAGGTTTTCCGTATTAAATACGAATCGGTGCTTCGTGTCGAACATCAAAGGGAATGAGATGGATTTCTTTTGGTTGTATCGACGGAAGAAGAAACGCTGTACCGACATATTTGTGTAGCGGTAAGGGACAAGTTCTTTTTTCAGCTTCGCCTTAGCGTCTTCAACGTCACAGGTTACGCGTCTTTCTTGCTTAGAGGTAGCGGCTACAAAGCCAAAAGCGATAAAAGCAAGGGAAAGGATGATTAAATTTCTCATTATGCCTCGGTAATTAATGTTCTCAATTCAGCGATTTTCTTAGAGATTTCGTCAAGCTCGTTGTCCTCGATTACAACGTTTGCGAAATCGATGCTTCCGTTTTCATCTCTGATGTAGTCTATGTTATTATAGAAGTTCTGAATGCCCTTAAGTCCATTTGTGAAATCCGCAATGTCTTCCGTATTTCTCCCTGCACCTTCCAATGCACTGATAAGATTACCTAAGATGTTTAGTTGCTCAACAAGCCTCTTACTTATTTGAGCTTTGTTCTCTTTATTAAACGCTCTGCTGCCTAAGTACATTCCTTCTACCCAAGCGCCGCCAAAGATGACATATGTTTCAGCCCGAAAGTCATTTTCCGATACGAATACATCAGTATTTTCTTGAATCTCAACGAGAAGATTGAGGATGCTGTCTTGATTTCCAAGATTTGCTTCAAAGCGGTCGTACAAACCATCTTGATTAAATACTGATTCGAATCCAATTCCTTCAGAAAGCTCCTTCACAGCGATCAACAATGAGCGTGAGTTTTGAGATTGAGAGTTAAGGATGGTATAGGCAAGGTCAGCAGAGTACACACCGAAATTCAAAAGCTGTGTATTTTTCCCAACGTACTTGCTTGCATTTTCAGGGTTAGCAGTAATGCCTTCCATATAACCAAGCCCAGAACGTTTGAAAATAGTTCCAATCTGTAGGGCAGAAGGAAGGTAAAAGCTATGTTCTGGTTCTTGAAGTTCTCCAGATTCCTCCATGAGCATTTTCTCCTGAAGTTGATCCTGAACATTTTCATTTGATTCTTCCGATGATTCACCACAAGCGTAAAACGCGAAGGTGAACGCGATCAGTAAGAAAACAGAGAGTAATTTCTTCATCCTAAATGGGTCTTGTTCGGCAAATTTAATGCTTGAATCCTGAATAAAAAACAATACAGCCCGAGATTGGGCCTCCGTCCTGAATTGAGGGTACCAAGTAATTGATAAAAATACGATTGTTTACGTGGCTTTCAGCTGGGTCGTAAACGATTACATTTACTCCTTCTTCAGCTGAAAATAATAGCTTTCGTCCTGGGAATTTGGCCGGTGCATTCCAGATTTCAATTTTAACATCTTCTGGTAAATCTCCCTGGTGAAAGATGAAACGGTATTCAGCGTCGTGAAATAGAGGAATCTGAAGCTCTTTCAAAAGAGGATCTTCCTCAGCAACAAGTTTAGAAACTTTAAAAGCATAGTACTTAAATGGCTTGAGCTTTTCTTGACTCTCAGCCTTCATGCTTTCCCAATCACAACCTTGCGCAAACAAAGAAGGG
>CAXAIH010000363.1:0-2071 GCA_963968755.1 uncultured Flavobacteriales bacterium | reverse complement strand
GCGTAATCCTGGTGGAAATCGCGACATATCGAAGGTTATCCAATCCTTTCCTGGGGTTGCCTCTACCCCAGCCTTTCGAAACGACATCATCATCCGTGGTGGAGCACCAAATGAAAATAGATTTTATCTCGATGGCATCGAAGTTCCGAACATCAACCATTTCGCGACTCAGGGAGCTTCTGGCGGCCCGGTGGGTATCATAAATGTCAATCTGATCCGAGAAGTAGATTTCTATTCTGGTGCGTTCCCTGCGAATCGAGGGAATGCCTTGAGCACTGTTATGGAGTTCCGCCAGATGGAAGGCAACAAGGACAAGATTCGCTTTCGGGGAACATTGGGAGCCTCCGACCTAGGCTTAACCATCGATGGACCGCTTGGTGATAAAACCAACTATATGCTGTCCGTCCGAAGGTCATACCTTCAATTTTTATTCAGTGTGATCGGCCTTCCTTTCCTACCCATTTACAACGATTACCAGATGAAGGTGACCCACAAGTTTGACCAGAAGAATGAAATTTCGCTGATTAGCCTGGGCGCACTGGACAACTTCAAATTGAATAAAGAAGCAAACGAAACAGAAGCGCAACGCTATATTTTAAGAAACCTTCCGGTGAACGAGCAATGGAACTACACCATTGGTGCGGTTTACAAACATTTCTCGAAAAACAGTTTTCAAACGATCGCTTTGAGCCGGAATATGCTGGACAATCGATCCATCAAATACGAGAATAATGTGGAATCTCCTGAGAATCTAATTCTTGACTACAATTCCAGAGAAGCAGAAAACAAGTTGCGTTTTGAGAGCACGGGAAGAAGTGGGAACTGGAAAACAAACTTCGGGGCGAACTTCGAATCAGCGCATTACTCAAACGAGACTTTCAATCGAATTTTTGTTCCCGAAACTCCACTTGGCCCAGGCGGCCTCGATACCATCGACTTTAGTTCAGACCTCGACTTTTTGAAATATGGAATCTTTGGTCAGGTCAGTCGCACGATGGGTTCACTCATTCTGTCCTTTGGCGCTCGTATGGATGCGAGCACCTTCAGCTCAAGCATGGCGAATCCGCTCAACCAATTCTCGCCAAGAATTTCGGCTTCCTATGCCTTGAATGAGAAATTTTCTGTGAATGCCAACCTAGGCCGATACTACCAATTACCAGCATACACGGTTATGGGCTTTAGAGTCGACGATCAGTTGGTGAACAAAGACAACGACCTGAAGTATATTCGAAGCGACCATGCTGTTGCCGGCATCGAATACAGACCGCGTAGTACTGCTAAAATTACCGTAGAGGGATTCTTCAAGAACTATAGCAATTATCCCTTCTCGATCAACCAGCAAGTCAGCTTAGCCAACTTGGGCGCCGATTTCGGGGTAATTGGAAATGAAGAGGTGAGCTCAACATCAAACGGACGTGCCTATGGGGCAGAGTTTTTAGCTCAACAAAAACTCTTCAAAGGCTTCTACACCATTCTTGCTTACACCTTGGTTCGAAGTGAATTTGAGAACGGGACACGAGGCGAGTTTATTCCAAGCTCTTGGGACAGCGAACACCTCATTACCATGACGGCAGGCAAAAAGTTCAAAGGAAACTGGGAAATAGGCTTGCGCTGGAGATATGTGCACGGTCGACCAATCACACCCTACTTGCTCGACGAATCAGCTTATCGCAGAAACTGGGATATCCGCGGTGTTGGAATCCTCGACTATTCACAAATCAACAGTCAGCGTTTATCGCCTTTCCATCAGCTCGACTTTAGAATTGACAAGGTTTTCTACTCAAAGAAATTCTCACTTAACCTCTACTTTGATATTCAGAATGCCTATAATTTCCAAGCGGAAGGTCAGCCCTTCTTGAACATTGTTGAGGATGCCAATACCAACCCGATTGTGGTAAACCCTCAAGACAACTACTTCGATCAGAAGTATGAAACCAAGGTGGTTGACAGTCAGGATGGAACCGTGCTACCTACATTGGGAATCATTTTCGATTTCTAGGCATAAGCTGTTTTTCTGACCTTTTAGCTAGATATCTTTGAGCCATGCGCCTGAAGCTTATTTGTGTCCTCA
>CAXAIH010000362.1:0-2072 GCA_963968755.1 uncultured Flavobacteriales bacterium | reverse complement strand
GTGCATAGGAATGCTCAATCAATAAGATGTCAGAAATCTCCATCAATGTAAAACTGGGCGATCGAACCTACCCACTCACGGTTGCGAGGGAAGAGGAGGAACGTATTCGTAAAGCTGCTAAAGCGGTGAACCAGAACATCAAAAACTTGAAGGATAGCTTCGGAATTTCGGATTCTAAAGACCTTATGGCAATGACCTCATTGGAATTTGCAAGCAAGTATATGGAGGAAGTTGAAAACACCTCTAAGGACGATGATTTGACAGAGAAAATCCTTAAGTTTGAAAAGAAGCTCGGCGATATTTTAGCTGAGTAAGTTCTTTAACATACAGTTGGCTTTATAAGTCGACGGAATTTGTTGCCCGCATAAATCTTTTTGTAAACTCAACATTTTATACGTTGAGGGAGGAGTTTTGAGCTAGATCAGGCCTTTTTATTAGTCTTCGGACTGAGATTATGGTTCTATCATGACGTTGGAAGATCGAGCCTTCAGAACCCGACCCTCGTTCTTAAACTTTCAGGGGTCTACGAGAACCAGTTTATGCGGGTTTTTTTGTGCCCTAAAATGTAGAGATGATGGACTTTGGTATATATGCGTTAAGTGGACTCCTTTTAGGAGCCGTAGCGGCATATTTCCTGACTCAGCTCTCTACCAAAAAAAGCAGAGCATCCGCCCTTCGGGAAGCCGAAATGGAAGGCGAAGTCATCAAGAAAGAAAAGATCATTGAGGCCAAAGACAAATTCATTGAACTCAGACAAGAATTTGAAGAAGGCGTTTCCCATAAAGAACGAGCATTAGAAAACTTGCAGAAGAAGTTGAATGTGCGCGAGTTCAGCATCAATTCCAAGTTAAAAGACATCAACATTCAAAAGCAACGCCTCGATGCACGAGAGGACTTGTTTGAACGTCAGAACCGTTTCCTGAAAGATAAAAATGCCCAACTGGCAGACTTACATGAAAAGCAAGTGCGCTCCTTAGAAGAGATTTCAAAGCTCAGCGCCGAAGAGGCAGGAGAACGCCTTGAGGATGCCATGAAAGCTGAAATACGCAGCAAGTCTATGGCCTACGAGAAAGAGGTGGTTGAAGAGGCGCGGCTTTCGGCTAAACGCAAAGCGAAGAAGATTGTACTTGAGACCATTCAACGTGTGGCCGCTGAAGAAGCCATTGAAAACTCTGTGAGCGTTTTTAATATTCAGAGCGATGAAATCAAAGGACGCATCATTGGAAGGGAAGGAAGAAACATCCGTGCTATTGAAGCTTTAACCGGAGTGGAGATCATCGTAGACGATACCCCAGAAAGTATTCTGCTCTCCTGTTTCGATCCAGTACGTCGTGAAATAGCGCGTCTGGCCATAGGTGTGCTTGTGAAGGACGGTAGAATTCATCCTGCACGAATTGAGGAAGTGGTAGCTTCCATGAGCACCAAGATCGAGGAAGAAATCGTTGAGTCTGGGAATCGAACGGTCATTGATCTTGGAATTCACGGCTTGCATCCTGAATTGATTCGCATGGTCGGGAGAATGAAGTTTCGCTCATCCTATGGACAGAACCTGCTTCAACACTCTCGTGAAGTGGCGAACCTATGTGCAACGATGTCTGCGGAGCTCGGCTTAAACGTTAAGCTTACCAAGCGGGCAGGATTGCTTCACGATATTGGTAAAGTTCCCGACGACGAACCAGAATTGCCGCATGCCATTTTGGGAATGAAGCTCGCCGAGAAATACGGTGAGCGTCCTGAAGTGTGTAACGCCATTGGAGCCCATCATGATGAGCTTGAAATGAACAGCCTTATCTCACCTATAGTCCAGGTATGCGACGCCATCTCAGGAGCTCGACCAGGAGCACGGAGGGCAGTGGTTGAATCCTATATCCGTCGCTTGAAAGATCTAGAAGACTTGGCGCTCTCGCACCAAGGTGTTGTAAAAGCTTTCGCGATTCAGGCAGGTAGAGAACTACGTGTGATGGTGGAAAGCGAAGATGTGGACGATAAGCAAGCGGGAGCAATCTCCTTGTCCATATCTCAAAAAATTAGAGATGAAAGACACGGCCCAACTAGTTGGATTTCTATAACTA
>CAXAIH010000361.1:0-2092 GCA_963968755.1 uncultured Flavobacteriales bacterium | reverse complement strand
AAAAGCTGAAAGTAGAAAGATTCGGAGGGGAGACATCTTCTTGAAATTTCCTCGAATATACTAGTCCCTTTCTATTGGAAAGCTCAGATGGAGTTTTAAGCATTTATAACGAATTCTTATGCAGGCTATAAATAACAGAATTCTTGAGGCAAGCGGTGCCAACATCGTGGTTGACCCAATCGAAGTTGGAGAGAAGGAGTATTTGAGCGGAAGCTCCGCCGGAATCAATCAAGAGGCATGGGGGATACCATCGATCGCAACAAGATCACCCTCAAAGCTCTCATCACATGTCCTCAAGGATAAGGCTTCAAAAGCCTCAATGTAACCCTACGAAAGTCTCTCGGACTCTTTGCCAATGTGCGCCCCGTTGGATCACTGCACCCTTATGTGCAAACCAACTTTCCGAAAATGGATGTGGTTATCATCCGAGAAAATGGAGAAGATCTGTATGCAGGAATTGAGCACCAACAAACACAAGACGTTGTTTAATGCCTGAAGTTAATTACACGTCCTGGATGTGAACGAATTGTCCGCTACGCCTTCGATTATGCCGCAGCATACCGTCGTAAGAAGGTCACCTGTATGGTGAAGGACAACATCATGAAACTTACGGATGGATTGTTTCATCAAGTATTTGATGAGATTGCTCCGGAGTTTCCGCAAATTGAAAACGAGACGCAGATCATCGATATCGGTGCGGCTCGTTTAGCAGCTCGACCGGAGGACTACGATTTGATTGTAACCGCCAATTTATACGGGGACATCATCTCCGACATCGTTGCGGAAATTGCTGGATCATTTGAGATGGCTGGATAAGCGAACATCGGTAAGAACGTCGCCATGTTTGAAGCCACCCATGGTTCTGCTCCGGATATATCAGGTCAGAACATAGCGAACCCTTCGGGTTTAATAAACGCATCCGTGATGATGCTCTCTCTCATAAGTCAAGTTGAGGTTGCTGAAAAGGTGAAGAATGCCTGGCTAATAATGATTGAGTATGGCTATCGCACTTCCGATATTTATAGGGAAGGAACGAGCAAACAACATGTGTCTACTTCTGAATTGGCAGACAAGGTGATTGCCAACTTAGGACAGGTACCATCAGAATTTAAAGGAAGCGAGCTCGCAAAGGGTTCTGGCACCATCAATATTCCAGACTATAAGCGCAAAGTGCGTGAGCAAACCTTGGTTGGGGTAGATGTATTCATCAACTGGGCTGGTTCAAACCCGGATGAAATTGGAGAGAAGCTCTCAAACATTCCATCCCTAAATCTAAAGATGATTACCAATCGCGGGGTAAAGGTCTTTCCTGATGGGCCACCGGAAACCTATTGCACGGATCACTTGGAGATGTCGTTTCGTGTCCAAGAATTATCAAGCTCAAGCGGGCAACCCAACCTATGCGCCGGTAGCCTAGGAAGATGTTATTGCCCTTCTTTCGAATTTGCACAGCCACGATTCAGAAGTCATCAAGACAGAAATCCTCTATGAGTTTGGCGGCAAAAGAGGATTCTCTTTAGGCCAAGGCGAGTAATTGAAATTGGATTCAAATTGAAACCCTCAGCACAAGGAGCTAGGGTATTCTTTTTTCAAGACTAATTGGAAAGGAAGGGGAAATCTAGTCCCGCCTTTTCCTGTAAATCGGAACGGTTGAACAAGGTTCTCCATACATCACAGCTTTCGCTACTTCTTGGGTTTTTTCTTGAAGCAAAACATAAGCAGATTCTGGAATGTGCTTCTCAGAACAGCCTTTGATGATTACACGGATATCCTTCATAGCCTCGTAATCCATGGCCAAAATGTGTTTCTCAAATACCTTCTCTTCTAATTTTTTCAAATCACCGAAGACGATGGTTTGAGCAAAGGGCTTCAATTCAGAAGCAAGCAACATATAGGCCCAGGTAGGTACAACGGCATCTGCACTGCAATGAATGGCGACGTGCTTATCTTGATACTGCGACCATGAGTGTTCTTTTAGAAAGGCACGAAAATCTTTCTCTATGAGTGCGATTCCTTGCCATAGGTTCTCAGCGATATCGTACAATACACGCTCACCTGAAGGGAAGTCCTCTTCAAGATCGATGGTGATGAG
>CAXAIH010000360.1:0-2102 GCA_963968755.1 uncultured Flavobacteriales bacterium | reverse complement strand
GGAAGTATTTAAATCGATTCGATGAAATTTGGGTTCCTGATGTGGAAGGCCCGACTTCACTTGCTGGAAACTTTGCAATTCCCAAAGGCTTTAGCTCTCCCATCTGCTATCTGGGGCCTCTAAGTCGGTTTCCGCGCAAAGCTGATTCTTTGAAGCCTAAGACCTTCAAGAAGATTTTCATTTTGAGTGGACCCGAACCGCAGCGTTCCATCTTCGAAGCGGAGATTTTGGAAGGCAAATACGACGATGATTCAAATGCTCGTTTTGCACTCGTTCGTGGCTTACCAGAAGAGCATGACGCACTCAGCACAGCCGGTAACTGGGAATCCTACAATCACCTTGGAACGGAAGAGCTTTTAGACCTCATCGAAAAGAGCGAGAAAATTGTATGTCGATCTGGCTACAGCTCCATCATGGACCTGCACACCTTAAATAGAAACGCTTTATTGATTCCTACTCCAGGTCAAGCCGAGCAAGAATATTTGGCAAAAAGGCACGAAACAGGAGACTTGATTCTAGCTTCCGCTTAAACCAACATACTCACTGGGTTCTCTAAGAACCCTTTTAGGGTAAGCAAGAACTCAGATCCAGTTGCACCGTCAACTACTCTGTGGTCGCAGGAAAGCGTCACCTTCATAACATTGCCAGGCACCACTGCTCCATCTTTTACGACTGGAATAGATTTGATTCCCCCAACGGCAAGAATACATGCATCTGGTGAGTTGATGATGGCCGTAAATTCTTCAATTCCGAACATCCCCAAGTTTGATATGGTAAAGGTATTTCCTTCCCATTCATGTGGTTGAAGCTTCTTGGACCTTGCTCTTGTCGCATAGTCTTTCACCTCTTCACCGATTACTTGCATTCCTTTGGCATCTGCAAAGCGAACTACAGGCACGAGCAAACCGTCGTCTACTGCCACGGCAATTCCAATATGTACATGTTCATTGAACCGGATGCGATCTCCCAACCAGGAAGAATTCACTTTCGGGTGCTTTTTAAGCGCCATCGCACATGCCTTCACAACCATGTCGTTGAAAGAAATGCGCACTTCCCCACTTGCATTGATGGCCTTACGTGCCGCCATGGCAGCATCCATATCAATGTCCATGGTAAGATAGAAATGCGGTGCACTATACTTGCTCGCAGCAAGTCGACGCGCAATCACTCCACGCATTTGAGAAATGCTTTCTTCAGTGAAATTCTCAACCATTCCACCCATCGTTGCTCCAGAACTTGCTGGTGCAGCTTTAAACCCGTCAACATCGCGACGAACAATTCGTCCACCATCTCCAGAACCGGGAACCTGACCAATGTCAATTCCTTTTTCTTGAGCTAGTCTTTTAGCAAGAGGAGAGGCCTTAATTCTTCCGTTGCTTGAAGCCGTTGCAACTGGTGCAATCGCTGCAGCCACTGGGCTTGGAGCTGGACTTGCCGTAGGGGCAGGACTTGGAACTGGTGCGGCGGCAGCTACAGGAGCAGTTTCCTCAACAGCAGGCGCAGCTTCTTCAGCGGGCGTGCTCTCAGAAGCAAGTAATGCACTTACATCCTCTCCCTTTTCACCAACAATTGCCAGAATTGCGTTGACCGGCGCTTTGTCGCCTTTAGCCACTCCGATGTGAAGAAGTGTTCCATCCTCGTAACTCTCAAATTCCATGGTCGCCTTATCCGATTCGATCTCGGCCAATAGATCACCTGATTTTACTTCGTCTCCTTCTTGCTTGTGCCACTCCGCGATGACCCCTTCGGTCATGGTGTCGCTCAATTTTGGCATCCGTATGATCTCAGCCATATGCTTTCTCTTAGTCTGTTATGTAAGGGTAATCCCCTACGTATACGTCCTTATACAACTCTGAAGCTTCAGGCTCCGGTGACTCTTCTGCGAATGTTACACATTCCTGCACGAGTTCTTTCACTCGATTTTCGATGTTTTCAATTTGCTTTTCGGTAGCCCATTCATTTTTGTAAACGGTATCCAAAACACTAAGAATTGGATCTTGAGATTTAAACTCAGCCACCTCTTCTTTTGATCTGTATTTCTGTGGATCCGACATTGAATGCCCCTTGTATCGATACGTACGAATGTCGAGTAAGGTAGGTCC
>CAXAIH010000359.1:0-2109 GCA_963968755.1 uncultured Flavobacteriales bacterium | reverse complement strand
ACTTGGGTGAGTATACAGTGGTCCTTGGAGAGCCCGAAGTGGTTCAAGAAGGAACAGACATCACCTTGGTCACCTACGGTTCAATGGTTCGTATGGTGCGCAAAGCAGCTGATCAACTTTCTGAATATGACATTTCAGCGGAGGTAATCGACGTTCAAACCTTACTTCCCTTCGATCTGAATCATTCGATTGCGGATAGTCTGAAGAAGACAAACCGCGTCGTATTTATCGATGAAGATGTACCTGGAGGAGGCTCTGCTTATATGATGCAGAAGGTTATCGACGAACAAGCTGGTTATTTCCAGCTCGATTCGAACCCGAAATGCTTGTCGTCAAAAGATCATCGCCCTGCTTACGGTTCAGATGGCGATTACTTCTCCAAACCTAGCTTGGAGGACATCTTTGATGTGGTTTACGAAATCATGCACGAAGCAGATCCAGCGAAGTTTCCACGGGTTTATTAATATTTCAACTGAGGTGCCTCTAAGAACGAACTGGAATAGCTCTAGTTTTGACAATATGCTGCCGAGGTTCACAGCTTTTTTATTCTGCCATTTGCTCTTGCCTTCGGTATGGGCTCAAGAAGGAGCTAAGATGATTGAAAAGTATCAGATCACCCTACTCCTCGCTCCTAGCATTGAGCGCCTGAACGACCGCACCATCAAACTGGCTTTGCCCTTGGAATGGAAACCTTCCTACCACATTGGTATTGAATACAAGCGATTTCTTGATCTAGACTTGAGCTTCTCCACCGGTCTCTTTTTCCAGAACAAAGGCTTCAAAACCCAACCTCGAATTCTGCGTTCAGATGGAACCTTCGATGATACAAAACGTGGGAACATCTTGATCTCCGCGCGTTACCTCACCATTCCTGTTGGCTTCGACAAGCATTTTAAGTTGATGCGGAAACTTGACTTTATGATTAGTGCAGGAATTATGGGTGGCTACCTCATCAACCAAACCTTCAATGGAAAGCGCTTCAATGCGCCCGACAATGTGCGGGACCCAGTATTCGGAGATTTCTCAAATCAAGTGAGTAACATCCAATGGTTCAATAAGAGGTATTTTGCCTGGAACGTAGGCATCGGCTTCATTCAATACATCCGGTCGAAGGTGATTGTTATCATTCAACCCATGTATCAACGCCAATTCTCCAATGCCCTCGACCCCGACGGTCCTTTGGTAGGTGCGGAAAAACCTCGCCTCGACTCCTTCAGTCTAGACTTGAAAGCAGGCTACTTCTTCAACAAACAAATCAAAAACGCACGCAAATCCTTCTGATGGCATTCATACGCACCACCGAGCAAGAATCAAATTATCAGGACTTGGACAAGATGTCGAGTTCAGAATTGCTGAAGCTCATGAATACAGAGGACAGCAGCGTTCCACGAGCAATCGAAAAAGTAATTCCCGCCATCGAAGCTTTGGTGGATGTTATTGTTGACCGCTTCAACAAAGGAGGACGACTCTTTTACATCGGTGCTGGAACATCAGGTAGGCTGGGCATTGTAGATGCCAGTGAATGTCCACCAACCTACGGCGTTCCTCATGGAATGGTGGTTGGCTTGATGGCCGGAGGCGATTCCGCCATGCGCAAAGCAGTTGAATTTGCTGAAGACGATGAAGAAGGTGCTTGGAAAGACCTTGCCGAGCATAGCATCGGAAAAGAGGATGTGCTTGTTGGCATAGCGGCCTCAGGAACAACGCCCTACGTGATTGGTGGCTTGAGAAAGGCGCGCGCTGAAGGAATCGCAACGGGATGCATCTGTTGCAACTCAGGTTCTCCAGTCGGTGAACAAGCAGACTACCCCATCGAAGTGGTTGTGGGTCCTGAATTCGTTACTGGAAGCACACGCATGAAATCGGGCACTGCTCAAAAATTGGTGCTCAATATGCTTACCACGGCTTCTATGATTTGCATTGGTCGCGTTCAGGGAAATCGCATGGTAGACATGCAGCTTTCAAACAATAAGCTCGTTGATCGCGGAACCAAGATGGTGATGGAGGAGTTGGGAGTCAGTTATGAGAAAGCAAATGCCCTGCTCAAAGAACATGGCAGTGTTCGCAAGGCTGTGGAGGCGGGAGATTGAGAGAGAGAGAATGAGAGAG
>CAXAIH010000358.1:0-2112 GCA_963968755.1 uncultured Flavobacteriales bacterium | reverse complement strand
GCATACCGAAGATTGCGATGCTACGTTTGAATATCGGGTTGCTCTGCTTCATTAGTCTTCGATCACAATTTTCTTGGGTGGGTCGAAACTCTCTTTCAGTCCAAGCTGACGTTCGTTAAGTAGATCAACTACCTGCGATTGTTTGCTCTCGTACATCAAGTCAGACTTGCTTGTGATGTACTCTGAGCGTAGTTCTTTGATGTCGCTGTTGGTTTTATTGATGGCGCGGACTGCACTTTCTGCGAGAAAGCCGTTGGAGATGTAGATCAAGCCAAGAAATGCGACATAGATTAGGAAGGGTAGAGCTTGTACCACACGTTCGCGCGTAAGAACATTTCCATTCACCAATTGGATGAAAGGCCGGAACAGCTTGAATGCTTTTTGCTCCTCGCTCATAATTTTTCTGCTATTCTCATTTTAGCGCTGCGTGCACGTGAATTGCCTGCACATTCTACTTCTGTTGGAACAATTACCTTCCGGCTAATCACTTTCCAAGGCGTTTCGGCTCGACCGAAATGATCTTTTTGGAGTTGGCCATCGAATCGTCCGCTTCGCATGAAATTCTTTACCAGTCGATCTTCTAAGGAGTGATAGGAGATGACTACGAGTCGTCCGCCTTTTTCGAGAACCTCCAAACTTTGTTTCAGGAAATAACGAATCGCCCCGAGCTCGTCGTTTACCTCTATGCGAAGGGCCTGAAAAACCTTCGCCATTTCTTTATTGAAGATTTTGGGATTGCTAATGCGTTCAACGAGTGGGGTTAGGTCGGCCGTTTGCTCGAAGTCTTTCTGCTCTCTTTTTTCAGAAATAAGTTGAGCAAGCTTACGAGCGCTGCGCAGTTCGCCAAACTCTCTGAAAATCTCCGTGAGGCGGTTCAGAGAATATGTGTTTAGAATTTCTTTAGCGTCCAACCCACTGCGCTGGTTCATGCGCATATCGAGTTCAGACTTGAAACGAAAGGAGAAGCCTCTTTCTGCTACGTTGAACTGGTGGCTTGACACGCCAAAATCGGCTAGAATGCCTTGTACAGGAGTGGCGCCGATAAGCCTTAAGTTGTTTTTTAAGAATCGGAAATTTTGATCTAGGAGCTCCACGTCTTTCAGTTGTTTGTTTGCGTGAGCGTCTTGGTCCTGATCGAACCCGATAAGTCGAGCTTTTGGTGCTCGTCGCAAAATTTCTGCGGAGTGTCCGCCGCCGCCGAAGGTGACGTCGACGTAAGTGCCGGTTTCTTGAAGCTGCAAAGCATCAATGGATTCTTGTAGTAGTACTGGCTCATGATACTCACTCATCTTGTGGTGGCATATCGCCCATTACTTCTTCTGAAAGCGCTCCAAAGTCGACATCGTCGTCTAACATTTTCGCGTAAGTGTCTTTATCCCATAACTCGATTCGCTCTCCATTCCCGCAGACCTTAACCTCTTTCTTAAGCTCGGCATAGCCCGTAAGTGCTTTGGGAAGCAGTATTCTTCCACTGGCGTCCATGCTCACTGGAGTCGCTCCATTGTTGAATCGTCTAATGAAGAGTGCGTTCTTTTTTACGAAGCGATTTAGCTTACCCAACTGACCACTGACCTCCTCCCACTCGTCGTTCGGATACAGCACGAGGCACTTTTCGAAGATGTCGCGATTCACCACAAAACCTTTGTGAAAATGCTCTTCAAGCTGGCGTTTTATACCAGACGGCATTGCCAGACGTCCCTTGGAGTCTAGTTTACAGTCGTATTCGCCTAGTAAATTGATCATCGCCATCGTAATGTGTAAAAGTAAAAAGTTTATCCCACTTTCCCCCATTATACTCCACTATTTCCCACTTTGTGGAAAACTTTTGAACTCTGTGAATGAGATGATTATACTTTTCGGGATCGAAAAAGGGGAAAAGACGGCCTGTTCACATTATTCTGTTGATACAGGTGACATGATGCGTAATAGGGTAGCTCAGGATTACTATTTTTGATTTCGAATCATTGACGATGCAAGGGGAAATCATTCAGGAGGGGAAATTCAGATACGTAGAGAGAGGAGAAGGTCCTGTGATGCTTATGCTTCACGGATTGTTTGGAGCGCTGAGCAACTTCCGAGATGTCTTTGACCACTTTTCGCAGAACTACAAGG
>CAXAIH010000357.1:0-2127 GCA_963968755.1 uncultured Flavobacteriales bacterium | reverse complement strand
GTTCCGCATTGCTGTTGCTGTAAATGCCACCTGCATTCAAATCCACTGCAGGCAACATTCCTGCATTTCCAATGGTATTCTGCTCTTCAGCTATTTCAAGACTTTGCTCCGAAACTTGAATGCTCAAGTTCTGACTGAGCGCCTTTTTGATGGCCTCTTCGAGCGATAGCGTCTGAGCCAGCAGGCTGCTTGGAGCCAATAAGCTGGCAAGAAGGGATAAAACTCTAGCTGTACTCATCTTCCATTCTCTTTTCTGCAACAGCAGGTTCTACATCTTCAGGACTAGGCCGACGACCATTCCACAAGCCTCTCATAAATACCTTCGCATCGTTCCAGGCCAATAGGCAAATTGGAAGAAGGACCAAGGTCGTGAAGGTTGCAATGGCCAATCCATAGGCCACCGCAATCGCCATAGGCACGAGGAACTGCGCTTGAAAGCTTTTTTCCAAAATCAATGGAGCGAGACCAGCAATCGTCGTAACAGAGGTCAACACAATCGCCCGAAACCTAGATAGTCCAGCCTTGTACATGGCATCGAAGACGCCCGTACCTTCCTTCAAGAAACCGTTGAACTTAGTGACCAAAACCAGGGAGTCGTTCACCATGATTCCAATGAGCGCAATGACGCCAAATGCTGAAAGAAGTGAAATTTGAGCGTCGTGAATAAAGTGACCCCAGCCGACGCCTATGAGGCCGAAAGGAATCATTAGAAATACAATTATAGCTTGACCAAAGGACCGAAAGGTGAGTGTGATTACTGCAAGCATGAGGATTAAGACAATAGGGAGAACCTTTTTCCCAGAGCGCGCTGTTTTTTCTGACTGCTTGCTCTGCCCTTCAAAGCTGTAGGATAAGCTTGGATACCTAGCAAGGACTTCAGCAAGTTTTCCTTCCTCAATTTCAGCCATGATACGAGGAGCACTTTCGCCAGGATTGGACAAGTCAGATTCAATCCGAAACTCCCTTTTTCCATCTAGGTGATTGATGGCCAACATGCCTCGTTCAAGATCAAAGGTCGCTAGCTCACGGAGTGGAATGCTCTTCCCGTCCTGTGTTCGGATGCGCATATCCTCAAGCTTGCCAAGAGACGAGCGATCTTCCTCTTCATATCGAACCCAAATCTTCACCTCATCAATTCCACGCTGAAGACGCTGGACTTCAGTTCCGAAGAAACCTTGCCGAACTTGAGCTACAACTTCCTGCAAGCTTAATCCTAGCAAGTAAGCTTTGGGCTTCAATTCCATCTTTATCTCCTTAATACCCTTCTTGTCTGTATCAACAACATCGGCGAGCGATGAAAGGCGCAGAAGATCATTCTTGAGCTCATCTTTTCCGTTTTGTAATTCTTGCAGATCATTACCAAGCACCGAAACCGAAACCGGCTTTCCAAACGGCTGTCCTCCACCGTAGGAAATGTTTTGCGGTTCGTAAAAAGGTCCAGCCGAATCGCGAATGGCATTTGAAATGAAGAAGGATCGCATGTTTCGCGTTTCACTGTCGAGCAAACGAATCGAGAGCTTTCCTTGATTGGTTCCAGGCCCCACAGTCTTCTGGATACTTGTAATTACATCTTGGCTATCAATTCGATTCGCCTTAATGCCCTCGTTGGCGTTCCAGGCAGCAGCCTCAATTTCATCAAGCACATCCTGGGTAAGACGGTCTCTTGTTCCAGGAGGCATCTCTACACTAACCTGAACATTATCCTGCTCAATGAAAGGGAAAAAGGTGAGCTTAATTAGTCCGCCTCGAATCCCTCCTATGGTCATGAGGAAGAAAAAGACGAAGACAGCTATGGTGAGCATCTTGTTGTTTAAAGCATATCGGAGAAGCGGCGCATACAGCTTAGAGCGCATCCAATTCATCAAATTGGTTGTGGCTTGTTCTACCTTATTCTTATTGCCCTTTTCGTGAAGCGCTTTCGAATGAGCAAGGTGACCGGGAAGGATAAAAGCTCCCTCAATTAGGGAAAAAAGCAACGTTCCTATGGTCACGAAAGCCAATGCTGGTGCAAAATCACCCAAGCGACCGTCCATAAAAAAGAAGGTTGAAAAAGCGATGATGGTGGTAAGAATGGCAGATCCAACGGCCGGCAATACCTGCATGGTTCCTTTAATGGCAGCTTGAAGG
>CAXAIH010000356.1:0-2139 GCA_963968755.1 uncultured Flavobacteriales bacterium | reverse complement strand
CAATTATTTAGCAGCCATTCACTTCGATAAGAAAGCAATTGGAGTGGCCTTTCTCGATTTATCGACGGGCGGGTTTCTTCTCTCAGAAGGAAGTTTATTGGAGGCTCAAAAACTTATTTCTAGCCTAGCACCCAAAGAAATATTAGTGCTTCGCACAAGGGCACTAGACTTTCGTAGAGAATTCAAAAGCTCTTCTTCTCTTTTCCAACTTGAAGATTGGGTTTTCCAGGAAGACTTCGCCTTCGATGCGCTCACAAAACAATTTAATGTCAAATCCTTAAAAGGTTTTGGCATTGCCGACCTAAAACTAGGACAAGTAGCTGCTGGAAGTATTCTTCACTACCTCAAAGAAACTAGGCACGATGAGCTCAAACATTTGCAATCTATCTCGCGAATTGAGCACGACAAATTTCTGTGGCTTGACCAATTCACCATCCGAAATCTGGAGCTCTTTCATTCTACCAGTCAAGATGGAACAAGCCTGTTGAAGGTGTTAGATCAGACGCTAACTCCAATGGGCTCCCGCATGCTCAAAAGGTGGTTGGCTTTTCCATTGAAGGATCCAACTGAAATCAAAAAACGATTGTCATCAACAGAAGCTCTGCTCAAAAAAGATGATTTGCGTGAGAAGATTGCAGATCTGCTCAGAAACACAGGCGACCTAGAGCGCATGGCCTCTAAGATTTCTTTTCGTAGAATCCGCCCTAAGGAATTCCAAGGTCTGATGCAGAGTCTTGAAGCTCTTTCAGAACTTAAAAAGATTGGGAAATCAGCTCCAAAACACATTCAATCACACTTAGCGGCAATTAAGCCTTGCGAAGAGTTAGCAGAACACCTTAAAACGTCGCTCGCTGAAGAATTGCCTGTTCTTCTGCAAAAGGGAGGCGTTTTTAAAAAAGGATTCTCTAATGAACTAGACGAGCTACGATCAATTTCTAGATCGGGAAAAGATCACTTACTCCAGATTCAAGAGCGCGAAGTGAAGCGCACCGAAATCCCATCTTTAAAAATAGGATTCAACAATGTATTCGGCTACTACCTTGAAGTTACAAATAGACATAAAGACAAGGTTCCTGAAGAATGGGATCGACGACAAACGCTCGTGAATTCTGAGCGCTACATTACCCCGGAGCTCAAAGAGTTTGAAGAAAAAATTCTCGGTGCAGAAGATAAAATCCAAGTACTGGAAAGCAAGCTGTATGAAGAGCTGCTTAATTACTGTCAAGGATTTATAGCCGACATGCAGACGAGTGCAGTTGTAGTGGCTGAATTGGATTGCCTCTTAAATTTCGCAGAACTCGCGCGTAAAAACCAATATGTTAAACCCGACATAAAAGCCGACGGTAAGTTAGAAATCACTGCGGGTAGACACCCGGTTATCGAATTCTGTCTAGCAAAAGACGAGGAGTACATACCTAATGACCTCTTTATGGATCGTGAAAAGCAACAACTTCTGATGATTACCGGTCCAAATATGTCAGGAAAAAGCGCCTTGCTCCGGCAAGCAGCACTCATTGTCCTGATGGCTCAAATGGGCTCATTCGTCCCAGCAAAAAGCGCCCATATCGGAGTTGTGGATAGAATTTTCACTCGGGTTGGAGCATCAGATAATCTTTCTCAAGGAGAATCAACCTTCATGGTTGAGATGAACGAGACCGCTAGTATTCTCAACAATCTCTCAGCTAACTCGCTCATCCTGTTAGATGAAATTGGACGGGGTACTTCTACCTACGATGGCATTTCCATCGCGTGGTCGATGGCCGAGTTCTTGCATCAAAGCAAGGAGCGGCCCAAATGCTTGTTTGCGACGCATTACCATGAACTGAACGACATGAGTACTCAATTCGAACGCATAAAAAACTTTCACGTTTCGATTAAAGAACTTGATGGGGAGATTCTATTTATGCGAAAGTTGCTGGAGGGAGGCAGTGAACATAGTTTCGGTATTCATGTCGCAAAACTTGCCGGAATGCCCAACAAAATTCTTCAAAGGGCCGATCAGCTTCTAGCGGAATTAGAAAAAAGTCACGAACAAAATGACTCCGAAAAAAGCAAGTCATCAGAGGATGAAATGCAATTGAGCTTTTTCCAGCTCGACGACCCTACCCTAACTCAGATAAAGGATGTACTTCTCAAGAC
>CAXAIH010000355.1:0-2142 GCA_963968755.1 uncultured Flavobacteriales bacterium | reverse complement strand
GCTCAGTGGCCTGTGCATCCAGTTGATCCTTAAAGATGGTTTCTTCTGGGCTTTTGTTTCCATAAAGAAGAGTCACTTTCGAATTAGACTCTCGAGCCATGATGCTTTTGATGATGGAGATGATTGGAGTGATTCCTGATCCTGCGGCTACAAAAAGGTAGTTCTGACTTCTTCTTTCGGAGATATTCGTCGTAAAGTTTCCTTCTGGTTTCATCGACTCTAATACATCTCCGGCCTTCAAAGACTCGTTCGCGAAGGTTGAGAACTGGCCACCTTCAACGCGTTTTACCGCTACCCTCAAGTCTCCTGAATTTAGGTCGGGGCTCGAGCAGATGGAATACGATCGGCGTACTTCACTTCCGTTCAAATCAACTTCGAAGGTTAAGTATTGTCCTGCTGCGTACACAAAATCAGACTTATGGGCATCTGGAACATCAAAGGAGATGGAAACGCAATCTGAAGTTTCGCGGCGAATTTCTTTAATAGGAAGGGTATAAAACATAGCTCTAGTTCGTATCGATCAAAAGTAGACTTAAAGATTTTAAACAAATCACAACCTAAATGGTTTGAATAGTAATTGCTCTGGTTAAAATCATCAAATTGCTCTATAAGTGCAGCCCAACTAGGGTGAACTTTGGTTAACATTGTACCATTAAAGTATTTGTGATGGAAAACCTGGATAAGGAAGAGTTATTTCAAGCAAAAGTTGATCGAGAGGAGAAAATCGAGCCGAAAGATTGGATGCCGGAGAATTATAGAAAACACTTGATTCGTCAAGTCTCTCAGCATGCGCATTCAGAAGTTATCGGAATGCAGCCAGAGGGCAATTGGATAACAAGAGCTCCAAGTCTCCGCCACAAGGTTGTTCTTCTTGCGAAAATTCAAGATGAAGCTGGACATGGATTGTATCTATACTCAGCATGCGAAACCTTAGGAGTGAGCAGAGATGAGTTAAACGAACAACTGCATACAGGAAAAGCAAAATATTCTTCGATTTTCAATTATCCAACTCTGAACTGGGCTGACATCGGTGCAGTAGGATGGCTGGTTGATGGCGCTGCCATCGTAAATCAAGTTTCCCTTCAGAGAACGTCCTTTGGTCCTTACGCCCGGGGAATGGTCCGTATTTGTAAGGAAGAAAGTTTCCATCAACGTCAGGGTTATGAGATCATAGCAGAGATGGCCAATGGAACTACAGAACAAAAGGAAATGGCGCAAGATGCCTTAAATCGTATTTGGTGGCCGTCTTTGATGATGTTTGGTCCCCACGACTCCGTTTCTCCAAATTCGGGCAATGCGGTGAAATGGAAAATTAAACGAGAGTCCAACGACGAGCTTCGTCAAAAATTCATTGACAAAACAGTAGATCAGGCTAAAGTGATTGGTCTTACTATTCCAGATCCAGATTTGAAGTGGAATGAAGAGAGAGGCCATTATGACTTCGGAGAAATCAATTGGGATGAGTTTTACCAGGTCATCAATGGCAATGGACCAAACAACGTGAAGCGTTTAGCGCATCATAAAAGAGCCCACGATGAAGGCGCATGGGTGAGAGAAGCTGCCGCAGCTTATGCCAGAAAACAGAACAACAAGAAAAACGTAGCCTAAAAAAAGTATTATGAGTGATAACCAACTGCCACTCTGGGAAGTCTTTTTGCAAAGCAAGACAGGCTTGCCGTACAAACACGCTGGAAGTGTACATGCCGCAGATGCGGAAATGGCCCTTCAGAATGCGAGGGACCTTTACACACGTAGAAACGAGGGAAGAAGTATTTGGGTAGTGCCAAGCGATGCGATCGTAGCGAGCGTTCCGGAAGACGACGAGTCTTTTTTCGATCCTGCGGACGATAAGATCTATCGCCATCCAACTTTTTATGAAATGCCTGAAGAAGCCAAGCATATTTAGCATGGACCAGAAGGCAGCTCAATATCATTACTGGTTGCGATTGGGGGATGATTCTATGGTTCTTGCACATCGACTTTCAGAGTGGTGTTCTAACGGCCCTTTTCTAGAAGAAGATATCGCTCTGTCAAATATTGGCCTCGATTTATTCGGTCAGACGCGCATTGCCTTTAAAAGCGCATGTGAGATGGAAGGAAAAGGCAGAACGGAAGATGATTTAGCCTTCAAAAGACCTGAAC
>CAXAIH010000354.1:0-2144 GCA_963968755.1 uncultured Flavobacteriales bacterium | reverse complement strand
CTACATCGGAAAAAACAAAGTTGGTGAGTGGTTATACTTCGACGAAGAGGGAGATCTCTCTCAAAAGGAATTCTTTGTAACGAACAAAATCGACGGCAAAGTAATTACCTACTATAAGGGTCAGAACACCGCACGAGAACAAGAATTCAAAAACGGAGTCCAACACGGTAGTTGCAAGGATTATTTCAAAAGTGGAAAGCCGAAATTTGTAGGCACTTATGTCGATGGTAACTTGGATGGTAAAATCCATCATTATCATCCCAACGGACTTGAATGGCAGCGCGGAAGTTATCGTGCCAGTGTGCAAGACGGGAAGTGGCTTTATTTTGACGAAAAAGGCCTGCTGAGGCGCATTGAAACTTATAAATTGGGTGATCTCATCGAAACGAAAATACCTGAAGAAGAATAGAGTATACTTCGTCGTGCTCTCTATCATCGCCGCGCTGCTGATTTCCTGTGAGAAAGATCCAGTTCCGATGGAGATTGATTTTGCCTACGACGTCTACCCCATCTCTGTGGACGATTATAGAAGTTATGATGTCGACTCCATCGTATACAATGATTTTACTGGTGAAGTAGATAGCTTCACTTACCAGATGCAAGAGCTCATTGCAGATTCATTCCTTGATTTGGAAGGACGCGAAAGCTTCAAATTCCATCGTTTGTTTCGCGCAGATGAAACAGAGGACTGGTCTATTGGAGATGTATGGAGCATCACACCTAGTGCCGAACGCATTGAAATGCTAGAAGAAAACCTTGCCTTCAATAAGTTGATTTTCCCATTGAAGTTTCAATCGAGCTGGAATGGTAATGCGCTGAACACTTTAGATGAGGAATGCTTCGAAGTGAAAAGTTTCGACAGCACTGCCAGTATTCTTAATCAGGAACATCGGCTTTCGCGCGAACAACATTACAGAAGTGTGAATTTGATCGAGCGGAGATCACAAGAGGAAATATTTACTCGTGGAATAGGACCTGTTTCTTATCAAAAGGAGTACATCTTTCGGAAAACAGACGGCATCAATTTTGAAAATGACGTTGACAGCGGTTTCGCACGCCTAGCGCGCATCACAGATTATTTTGTCTAATAAGCTTCTACTCCTTCCACTGGCCCTAATCAGTATGCTGCCCTCACTCCTGAGCGCGCAATTCTATTGGGTACAATTCGAGGACAAAAACAACTCACCCTACTCCGTCGATCGACCTTCCGCCTTTCTTTCGATGAAGTCTATCAGTAGGCGCGCCCGACAGGGAATTGAAGTGAATGCTACAGACTTCCCCATCAATCCAGCGTATCGAGCTCAAGTCCTAAAGCAAGACAATGTGAATTTACATCACGCATCTAAGTGGTTGAATGGACTGGCCATAGAATGCACCGACAGCAGCAGCATCAAGAGCATTCTTGACCTTCCTTTCGTGAGAGAAATAAAGGCTCTGTACTTACCTCTAGATGGGAAGAAAGCCAATATCAATTCCTTCGATAAGTTTGAAGACGATGAGATAACTGCACCTTTTAACTACGGTCAGGCTCGGGGACAAATTGAAATGTTCAATCTTCAAGGCCTGCACGCCAAAGGTCTATACGGAGAAGGCATTTGGATAGGCGTATTTGATTCTGGTTTTAACTTGGTGGACACCATCGATCATTTCGATCATCTTTATAAAGAAGGTCGACTGATCAGTCAGCACGACTTTGTAGATAAAGACGATTCAGACTTGGGTATCCACAATCACGGTCGATTGGTGCTGAGCTGTATGGCTGCCTTCGCGCAAGATGAAATCATTGGAACCGCTCCGAAGGCGATGTACAGCTTGTTCCGAACAGAAGACGCAGCTTCAGAGCGCCTAACAGAAGAAATCAATTGGGTAGCGGCAGCTGAAATGGCCGACAGCATGGGCATCGACATCTTTAACACTTCTCTCGGGTACACCCGCTTCCCGAACGACACAGGCGGCCTTGATGAGCTCACGAGTTGGACTTGGGATGATTTGGATGGCAACACCTCCTTCATCACGCGCGGTGCTGATATGGCCGCTCAAAAAGGAATTCTGGTAGTGAACTCAGCTGGAAACAGCGGAAGCAATTCATGGAAATACATTGGAATGCCCGCCGACGGCGACAGTGTGTTAGCCATTGGTGCAAC
>CAXAIH010000353.1:0-2159 GCA_963968755.1 uncultured Flavobacteriales bacterium | reverse complement strand
ACCTGAAGAGTTGGGAATTCCTTCCTATAAGCTGGCGAAGATTGATGAGATTGCTCAAAAGGGCGTGGATAAATTAGCTTACCCGGGTTGTCAAGTCTTGGTAGCAAAAGAAGGGAAGGTCTTCTATCACAAAACCTTCGGTCATCATACCTACGAGAACAAACAAGAAGTGAAGTGGACCGACCTCTACGACATTGCAAGCATCACGAAGATTGCTGCTTCCACTATGTCCTTCATGAAGTTGCAGGAGTGGAGTAAGGCAGATTTGGATGACAATATCTGCTTCTATTTGGAAGACCTTATTTCTGATTCCTCAGAGTACATCGACATCAGCATTCGTGAAATGCTCTCGCATCAAGCGGGTTTGGTTCCATGGATTCCATTCTATAAAGATGCTATGGTAGATGGACACCCTCGTTATGAGTATTTCAGTCTCGCTCAATCCGAGATGTACCCACACCAAGTAACGCCGAAGCTCTTCGCACACCGCGATATGGAGGATGAGATTTTAAAGAAGATTATTGAAACTCCGCTTCGAGATAAAGAGTACAAATACAGCGATTTAGGTTATTATTTCTTGAAGAAAATTATTGAGAAGCAAGCGGAACAGCCGCTCAACTTATTTGCTGAGGATCAGTTTTATGCTCCTCTTGGCATGAACCGTACGAGCTTTTTACCTCGTGAGAAGTATGCGCTCAAAGAAGTTGTTCCAACTGAATACGACATGTATTTCAGGAAGTCTCAAATCCATGCTGAAGTGCACGATCCTGGTTCAGCAATGCTCGGTGGAGTTGCAGGGCATGCAGGACTTTTCAGCAATGCAAATGATTTGGCCAAGATGATGCAAATGCTCTTGAACTGGGGCGAGTATGGCGGAAAGCGCTACTTCACAGAACATACCGTGAAAGAGTTTACCGATTGCCAATATTGTGAGGACAATCGCCGAGGCGCTGGATTTGATAAACCTGTTACCGACGGCGGACCTGGTCCAACATGCGATTGCATTTCCTTCGACAGCTTCGGCCATTCTGGATTCACGGGCACCTTAGCCTGGGCAGATCCAGAGAAGGATATCGTCTACATCTTCTTGAGCAATCGCGTATATCCAGATGCTAGCAACAAGAAGCTCATCACGATGAATATTCGGACAGACATAATGGAAGCCATTTATGACGCACTTCCTGACGAAGACAGTTTAAGTTTGCAGTCGAAATGAAAATCGGAATTGTTCTTTATCCCACTTTTGGTGGAAGCGGCGTTGTTGCTACAGAGCTAGGGAAGGAGTTGGCTCAACTCGATCATCAAGTACATTTCATTACCTACAGTCAACCCGTTCGTTTAGACTATTTCGGAAAGAACATCTTTTATCATGAAGTCTCTGTTCTTGATTATCCACTCTTTGATTATTTGCCCTACGAGATCAATTTGAGTTCGAAGTTGGTGGATGTAGTGAAGCACGAGAAACTCGACTTACTTCATGTGCATTATGCCATCCCACATGCTTCTGCAGCCTATATGGCGAAGCAAATTCTCAAAAAAGAAGGCATTGAAATCCCCGTGATTACCACCTTACACGGTACGGACATTACCCTTGTTGGAAAGGATCCCAGCTTTGAGCCGGTCATCAACTTTGTGATGAACGAAAGCGACGCGCTTACAGCTGTTTCGGATTCATTGGCCCAGGATACCTACGAACATTTCGAGTTGAAGAAGAAGATAGATGTGATTCCCAATTTCATCCGAATTGAACGCTATTTAGAGAAGAAGACAAGTCTGCGAGCAACCATCGCCAAGAAGGAGGAACGCGTAATCATACATATTTCAAATTTCCGTCCCGTAAAGCGGGTGGAAGACACCGTGCAGGTATTTGCTCGGGTTGTAGAAAAGATTCCTTCGCGAATGGTGTTTGTTGGTGATGGACCGGAGCGCTTTAAAATTGAAGCCTTATGCCGCGAGCTCGGTGTTTTTGATCGCTGTGTATTTCTTGGAAAGATTCGCTCTACTGAAGAGGTTCTTGCTTCTGCAGATCTCTTTTTACTGACTTCAGAAACAGAGAGCTTTGGCCTTTCTGCCTTGGAGGCAATGGCTGCGAGGGTGCCGGTTATATCTACCAATCAGGGTGGCTTGCCAGAAGTGAATGTAGAAGGGGAGACAGGTTT
>CAXAIH010000352.1:0-2164 GCA_963968755.1 uncultured Flavobacteriales bacterium | reverse complement strand
TGGAACGTAGGGTGTTCCTGAAGCCTCTTCGTGACCACGCATTCTAACGGTGCGGCACTCCAATATAAACGGACGCGGATTCGCAAGAACCGAATTCCGGATATCCGTCATGGCTTGAAAGACTTCCAAGATGTTGTTGCCATCTACACTCAGGGCATCCATGCCATAAGCTGGACCTTTTACCGTGAAGCTATCGAAGTTAAACTGCTCGCTCGAAGGCGTCGACAAGCCATAACCATTGGCCTCTATCACGAAAATCACGGGTAAATTCCATACGGCCGCTAGGTTGAGGGCTTCATGAAAATCTCCCTGACTACTTCCTCCATCGCCGGTAAAAACCATGGCACATTTCTGCTCTTTATCGAGAAGATGTGCCAAGCCAATTCCATCAGCAATGCCAAGTTGTGGACCTAAATGCGAGATCATTCCTACAATCTTATGCTCCTTGCTTCCAAAATGAAAGGAACGATCACGACCTTGAGTGAAACCACTTTCCTTTCCTTGGAATTGAGAGAACAGTCGGTTTAAAGGAACACCTCGGGAGGTGAATAAACCCAAATTCCGGTGCATCGGTAGCAGGTATTCCTCCTTAGACATGGCCATGCCTGCGGCTACGGAAACAGCTTCCTGACCAATGCCAGAGAACCATTTACTGATTTTTCCCTGACGAAGGAGAATGATCATCTTCTCCTCAATCATACGAGGTTTAAGGATCTGACGATAGAGGTTTTCGAGCGTTGAAGACTCGTAGAGTTCTGAGTGAAATTTCATAGTGTAAATCGCGTTTAAAAATAGAATTTCATACCCTCGCTAAACAGTTCTTCCTTTTCCTATTTTTGAACACTACAAAAACGAATTATGAAGACCTTCTTTTACGCTTCAGCACTTGCGCTGATTACTCTAATTTCATTCGATTCGTGCAAGCGAGATTTTGCCGCCTGTACTGACCCGAAAGCGGATAACTACAATTCCGCAGCGGTATCCGATGATGGATCTTGCCTTTACGCCGGTCTTCCTCTCGACAGCTTCATCGCAAATGGTAGTTCTTTCGGAGGCGGAGGTACAAACGGGGGTTCGAATGGCAATTCAGCCATTGTTGGATGTATGGACCCAAGTGCTTCGAACTACGACTCTACAGCAACGGTTGCTGGATTTTGCATCATTTACGGATGTTTAGATACTTCAGCGAACAACTACGATTCATCAGCAACTGTAAATGCTCCCGATTCTTGCTTGTACTTCGGTTGTACCGACCCACGAGCTGAGAATTACGATCCTAAAGCAAATGTGGACGATGGTTCCTGCATCGACATCCGTCAGAAATTCGCCGAAACTTGGGACGTCACCCACAACTGCGGATTCCGAGTAAATCTTGAAGACCCGATGGAGATTCAATTTGACCCGGCGAAAAGAGATACGATCACTTTCGTTCCCTTCTTGAATGGAGCCAATGCAATTGGACTTGTAGATAAGGACGATGTTGAAATTCCATTGCAAGTTTTTGGAATCGTTGAAATTGAAGCCATCGGCAGCATCAATGCTGTGAGAGACCAAATAAGCTTCGATATTGATTACAACGTAACGATTCCTTTTATCGGTGGTCCTGGAACCTGCACTGCCACCTTCGACAAACAATAGAATCTTCTTGAATGGGACGTAAATCGAAGAAATGGATAGACGTCGTTTACTCGACCAAACAAGATTATAAATACGATAGTGGAGATGCTGAAGCCGATACGCTTGAGCCTTCCAAACAACTTCTAGAACTTCGATACGAAAAGAAAGGTCGAGCTGGGAAACCCGTCATTCGAATCACTGGTTTCGAAGGCACCACAGAAGATTTAAAGGACCTCGGTAAGCGACTTCGCAGTCATTGCGGTGTTGGTGGTAGCGATAAAGGCGGTGAGATTCTTCTCCAAGGAGATGTTCGCCCTAAGCTGATGGATTACCTCGAAAAAGAAAATTACAAGTTCAAAAGAATTGGCGGCTGATTAAGTTTCCCAGCCAAGCACTCTGCGGTAGAGATTGAGGTACTGAGGTAAAATTTCTTGAATTGAAAAGCGATTCGCCTGCTCAAATGTGCGCGTTCTGAATTCTTCCAGAACTTGATCATCTTCCAGGATTTGAATGGTCTTTGTGGCCATATCCTCAACGTCACCAGCCT
>CAXAIH010000351.1:0-2165 GCA_963968755.1 uncultured Flavobacteriales bacterium | reverse complement strand
ATCCGCCAGATTGGTGAAAAATAACTTCTCCATACTCTTCTTGAATTTCTTTAAAAAGAGAAAAGGCTTTCCCTATGTTCTCTTCTTTCTCAATCAGTAAGCGAATTCGTGCGATTAAAACCTTTTTCTCTTCAAGGTTCTTTAGCTCTTCTTCCTTTTTCTTTTTCAAGAATTGATTTAGACGCTCCTTAAAAAGATCGCCGGCAGCCTTCACATCTCTGTCAAAGTCCTCGGTGACGGGCTCAAAATCCGTTGGCAAGCCGCCCTCTTCAACGAACGTGGTGAGTTGCGCTTCGCGCTCATTGGCTTGAATCTCAGCAATACCTTCTTGAAGGTTTTTGAATTCAGCTCGAACCTTCAAGGGATCTTCTTCCCTTGCCAGTTCCTTTAGTTTATTGAGTAGTTCCGTTTTGTCCAACGAAGCGGGATTTTATGTGAAGTGCGCAAATTTAATCGAGAATTCCTTGCAAGATGCGCAAAGCTTGACATCTGCATGGAAGTTTGAACCTTCCTTTAGCTAAATTTGAACCTTCGATTTTTAACATGAGCACAAGCAAGAAAACATACCAAGCCTCCGAAGTAGAATCCAAGTGGTACCAATATTGGCTTGACAAAGAGTACTTCAAATCCCAACCAGACGAGCGTGAGCCGTACTGCATCGTCATCCCACCGCCCAATGTGACAGGGGTTGTGCACATGGGTCACATGTTGAACAACACCATTCAAGATGTCCTGATTCGTCGTGCTAGAATGCGAGGATACAACGCTCTTTGGGTCGCCGGAACCGACCACGCATCCATCGCAACGGAAGCGAAAGTTGTGCAAAAACTGCGAGCAGAGGGTTTAAGCAAAGGGGAAATTGGGCGTGAAAAATTTCTTGACGAAGCCTGGAAATGGACACATAAGCATGGTGGAATCATCTTAGAACAACTAAAGGCTTTAGGTGCTTCATGCGACTGGGACCGTACGCGCTTTACCATGGAGCCCAATCTGCATGATTCTGTAGTAAAGGTATTTGTTGACTTGCACAAGAAAGGGCTCATCTATAGAGGTGAGCGAATGGTGAACTGGGATCCCGCAGCGAAAACCGCGGTAAGCGATGAAGAGGTTATCCATAAAGAGGTTCAAAGCAAGCTCTACTATGTGCGATATCAGGTGGTAGGTACCGATGAGTATTTGACTGTGGCAACCACCAGACCAGAGACGATTATGGGAGATACTGGCCTTGCCTTGCACCCAGACGATGATCGATATCGAAAATTTCATGGAAAGAGAGTCCTCGTTCCACTTGTAAATCGTGAGATTCCTATCATACTTGACGACTACATCGACATTGACTTTGGAACAGGAGCACTTAAGGTGACACCGGCCCACGACCCGAACGATTATGAGCTTGGGAAAAAACATAAGCTTGAAAGCATTGAAATTCTGGATGCCGACGGTCGATTATCGGAGGCTGCCGAAGTAATGGTTGGCATGGACCGTTTCGACGCTCGAAAAGAGATGGAAGCCGCTCTTTCAGGAGTAGGCGCATTGGTCAAGGTTGAAGATTACACGAATAAAGTTGGTTACTCTGAGCGCTCCGATGCAGTCATTGAGCCTAGGTTATCTCTTCAGTGGTTCTTGAAAATGGAAGACTTTTCAAAACCGGCTCTCGAAGCAGTAATGAGCGATGAAGTAGAATTGGTTCCAGCCAAGTTCAAGAATACCTACCGCCATTGGATGGAGAATGTGCGCGATTGGTGCATTTCGCGGCAATTGTGGTGGGGACATCAAATACCTGCCTTCTTCTATGGTGAAGGAACAGACGATTATGTGGTAGCTGAAACCG
Source organism: uncultured Flavobacteriales bacterium (assembly GCA_963968755.1). GTDB lineage: Bacteria > Bacteroidota > Bacteroidia > Flavobacteriales_G > Salibacteraceae > UBA4419. Next base: position 334 of record CAXAIH010000351.1, on the reverse strand, counting down.
CGGAGGAAGCTCTAGAACTCGCACGCTCAAAGACTGGAAACAGCTCTTTAGCAGCAAGTGAACTCTCTCAAGACAGCGATGTATTGGATACCTGGTTTTCATCATGGTTGTGGCCCATTTCGGTGTTTGATGGAATCCTTGAACCCGAAAATGAAGAAATCAACTACTACTATCCAACTAGAGATTTGGTTACCGCTCCTGAGATTCTGTTCTTTTGGGTGGCGCGAATGATTATTGCTGGAATCGAATATATGGATGATATCCCATTCAAAAATGTTTATTACACGGGAATTGTTCGAGATAAATTAGGTCGAAAAATGTCGAAATCTTTAGG
>CAXAIH010000350.1:0-2176 GCA_963968755.1 uncultured Flavobacteriales bacterium | reverse complement strand
GTTCTGGAGCAAATACCAATCAAGGGCGCAGACTAGCTCGATACTCATGGGATGCTGCGGCGGCAGTTGATGTGTTAAAGTCAAAAGGAACCCTGTCCTTCAATGCGCGTGACATTCTGAATACAAGAAAGAGAATTAGCATCGTTGAAGGAGCCAACTTCACAACGGAGTCTTCCATGCAATGGATTTCGAGCAGTTTTACACTTACCTTCAATAACCGAATCAACCAGAAGAAGCAGAAAGACCGTTCTGGTGGTGATTTTGGCGGGGGTATGGAGGAATAGCCGAGAAAAAACCCACCTGAACGTCAAGTGGGTCTTAGGGTATTTATTTAGTCACTCTTCCAAAGAAGAGTTTTGTTACCTCCGTTTCATACAAATAGAGTGCATAAAAGTGTTGCTTCAGCGAATAACTACCTAAACAACAGACATCATAGTTAAATGGCAGTCAACCTGAAATACAGCCAATTTACCGAGTGACTTGCGTCGAATATCCTAACGAAACTCGTATTGGAAGTTCCTCAAAAAAATGAGAGAACTTTACTATCATTCCTTCCATTCATATTGTTTCATGCGCCATATTTGTTATCTAGAATCAATCTAAATAGGTGAGTTCAATCCGAATTATAAGCGCCAACACAAATGCCTTGATGCAACTAGGACTCAAGGCTGTTTTGATGCGTGGGGGCGGGGTTGAAAAGTTTAAGGAGGTTGCTGACGAACAAAACTTGAATCGAGCCCTCGCTACCGAGCACTTTGGTTTGATCATTTTTTGCCCAAACGAAGAAGCAGGATTTACCCAAGAGAAGCTTGCTGAGATGAGAGGAACTAGACCAGAGCTAAGCATTCTCGTCATCTCCAACATTCGAAGTCCGCAGATGGTAATTGACATCCTGCAAAAAGGAACACAAGGGTATTTGACAAACTCCTGTGATGAACATGAGATTCTGCATGCCGTTTTTGCACTGGCAAAAGGGGAGAAGTTCTTTTGTAATAAGGTGCTCGACATCGTACTTAACAAACACCTCTATGAGGGAGAAGAAGAGGATTGTGAGCCAACTGTTTTAACGAAGCGTGAGACGGAAATAACAGCTCTCTTGGCTTCAGGAAAAACCAACAAGGAAGTAGCTGCAGAACTGAATCTCAGCCCTCATACTGTACATACACATCGTAAGAACGTTATGAGGAAGCTGAATCTGCGCTCCGCATCCGACATTACCCGTTATGCCATGAATACGGGTCTGCTAGATCCAGCCTACCCTTAATAGGGTAGTAGTTCATCTTATAAAATTACCCTACCAAGGCGATTGTTTGAGCAATTCTAGGAAGATAGATTTGCCTTCAATAAGTTTTTAAACTGTTTCTAAATAAAGCCGCATGAAAATCCAAATGTCCACCCTATTTCTAATACTGCTCCTAAGCGCTACTAATGCTTTGAGTCAGGGAGAGTTGGTCTTAAAGCTCAGCAATCAACAAAAGCAACAAGTGGCCTTTGCTCAAATTCTGATACAGCCTGGTAACCACCACCTTCAAAGTGATGCACTAGGTCGAGTGCGCGTTCAATTGGAGAATGGCGAGTATCAGCTAAAAGCATATGCCTTGGGTTTCAAGAGCATTGATACGAACATCAGCTTTAGTGGTCAGATGCAGTTAAGCCTTGGTTTTAAGGAGGCTGTGTTAGACCTTCCAGAATTCACCGTGCAAAGTCAAACCTTAACCGGTGGACTACATGCCTCCTTCAGCAATGCCGGATCAGCGCAATACCTGTCTCCGAAAGAGTTAGACCGATTCAGTTATACAGATGTAAACAGAAGTCTAAGAGCCATTCCAGGCGTCAACATTCAAGAAGAAGACGGTTTTGGGCTTAGGCCGAACATTGGACTGAGAGGAACAGGAGTTGAACGGAGCTCTAAGATTACCTTAATGGAGGATGGAATCCTTATGGCTCCAGCGCCATATTCTGCTTCGTCAGCTTACTATTTCCCAAGCAGCGGCAGAATGCAAGCCATTGAAGTTATGAAGGGAAGTAGCCAAGTCCGCTTTGGGCCTCACACTACAGGTGGAGCAATCAACCTAATATCTACTCAAATCCTGAACGACTTACAGGCCAGAGTCTCCATGTCAGGGGGGTCTTTTGGAAATCAGAACCTTCATGCCTACGCAGGGAACAATCATGG
>CAXAIH010000349.1:0-2179 GCA_963968755.1 uncultured Flavobacteriales bacterium | reverse complement strand
GAACACAAAGGAGATACTTTCTGGTCAAAGCTTGCAGAGAATGCAGCTGACCCAATGATCATCGTGCTCGTTGTCGCACTTTTAATTGTTATGGTCCTTTCATTCTTCGGTTTCACGGAGTGGTATGAAGGTCTTGGAATCGCTATCGCAGTTATCCTAGCCACCTTCGTCTCAACCTGGTCTGAGTTTAAAAATGAGCAGACCTTTCAGAAGCTTCAAGAAGAAGCATCTAAGATATTTCTAAATGTTTTTCGCGGCTCCAACATCACACGTATCGGCATAGATCACATCGTGGTAGGCGATAAGGTTTATCTTGAAGCCGGTAGTAGGGTTCCGGCCGACGGTAAAATCATTCAAGGCGACGTAAAAATCAATCAAGCCATTCTTAATGGAGAACTTGAAGCAGTGCACAAACAGCCGGGTGAGCCTAAAACCTTTGACCTTGAGGATGCGCACTCTTTATTCCGTGGTAGTGTTGTAGAGGATGGAGAAGCCGTTTTGGAAGTTGTTCATGTTGGCGACAAAACCACCTTTGGTCGATTGGCCAGTGAACTGAAGAAGGAAGATCGCATTGGACCACTTCGTTTAAAGCTTTCGAGCCTAGCAAATCAAATTGCCCGCTTCGCATACGTAGGTGCACCTCTTATCGCCTTGGCCTTTATGTTCAAGGTCATCTACCTGGACAATGCAGGAGACTTTGAAATGTACTTCTCGCAATGGCAAGTTGTGGTGAAGGACGCAGTGCTTGCACTGATTCTGGCTGTTATCATTATTGTGGTTGTCGTTCCTGAAGGTCTGCCAATGATGATTGCGATTGTATTGGCGCAGAACATGCGTCGACTCTTGAAGTCTCACGTACTGGTGCGCCAGTTGCTCGGAATTGAAACCTCTGGAAGCCTAAATATTCTCTTCACGGACAAAACAGGTACTATCACCTTAGGGAAGTTGGAGGCCGTCAGCTTCGTGACTATAGATCCAGATCAAGACTTTCATTGCACCAACTGGAGAAGTCCAGATGAGATGCCTTATGAAGTTCGAAACTTACTTGACCTTTCATTACGCGAAAACTCTACGAGTATTCTCAATGCGGAGGCGAAAAGTGATGATGACGTAAACCTGGGCGGGAACTCAACCGAGCGGGCACTCTTAAAGTTTGTCTATAACTCGGAGAACACCTACTTAACAGACCAAGTACGCATTATTAATCAGGTGCACTTTAATTCGGAAAGGAAGTTCTCTGCCACTAGAATCAAGCACGAAATTGTTGATGAGATTTCGCTTGTTAAGGGTGCAGCTGAGGTTCTGTTGGCCAAGAGTACGCACTTCTACGACTCGAAAGGAAAACGCCAAAAGCTATCACAAGAGAGCATGCAGATGGTGAGCTCATACATTGATGATAAGGCTTCAGAAGGTTATCGCATTATTGGTGTAGGTGCCACGGAGACAGAGGTAACTGAGGACGGTCTTCCAGAAGATCTAATCATTCTTGGATTCAGTTTGATTCGCGATGAATTGCGCGAAGATGCGCGTCCTGCCATGGAATCCTTGCAGAAAGCCGGCGTACAAGTAGTCATGATTACAGGTGATCGACATGGTACGGCCATAGCTATTGCGAAGGAAGCTGGCATCATGGCGCGCTACGATGACATTGCCATCGGTTCAAAGGAAATGGCCTCCTTCACAGATGCCGAATTGAAAGAAATGCTTCCACGTCTCCGTGTGGTGAGCAGGTGTTTGGCGAGCGACAAAACGCGTTTGGTAAAGCTTGCCCAATCCCTTGAAATGGTTGTGGGAATGACAGGTGATGGCGTAAACGATAGTCCTGCATTGAGCAAGGCAGATGTGGGCTTTGCGCTTGGGAGTGGGACTGAAGTTGCTAAAGAGGCATCCGACATTGTTCTTCTCGACGACAATATTCATTCTGTGGCGAACGCGGTGCATTATGGAAGAACTATTTATCGTTCCTTACAGAAGTTTATCACCTTCCAGCTTACAGTAAATGTTGGCGCTATCTTAATCGCCTTCCTCGGGCCATTCTTGGGATTTGAATTACCTCTAACGATGATTCAGCTCTTGTGGATTAACCTGATTATGGATACCCTCGCGGCTCTTGCCTTTAGTGGTGAACCTCCATTGCCAAAACACATGGAGGAGCAGCCGAAGAGTAGGGATGAGGCAC
>CAXAIH010000348.1:0-2197 GCA_963968755.1 uncultured Flavobacteriales bacterium | reverse complement strand
GTGTAGACTATCTGGATATGACAGGAGGCTTGCATTACTTCTATTCGGATCACCAAGCTTGGCAAATGCATGCAGGTTTAGCTTTAGGTCACCTCAACCGCCCAGAAGTTGGCTTTTATGGCGGCGAAAAGCTTCTACGCAAATACATTTTTACTTGGCAGGCTGAATACCACTCTCATGAGGACCGTGTAGCTGTTTCTCCGAAGTTCTTTTACATGCGTCAGGGTGATCTCGTTACCGCTGTATTTGGTTCTGAATTTGATTTCCTCTTGAGCGAAGCAGGAAAGATTTTAGGGAAGACCAAAGAGGTGACCTTTGAGACAGGTATTTTCTATCGATGGAGAGATTCCTTTTACCCTATGATGGGTGTGAACCTTGGAGGTTATACCATCGCATTCACATACGACATTACGCTTTCGTCTCTCACCAATCAGAACGGAGCACTAGGCGGACCAGAAATTCACCTGAGTTACAAAGGTGGCTACAAGAAAGGCTTGAAAGAACGCCACTCCAACGATCGCTTCGATCGAATTCACTAGGGCTTGTACTCGTAAGCGCCAATGTCAGGAATGGCATCGCGCATAGTTCCAAGAATATCTTCATTAAGAACACCCAAACTGACCCTACCTGAATCTATGGCAACACTGCCGTCAAAGACGCTGTAGTCATCCTCGAAGGTGTTCGTGAATATTGGGTTCACACCGAAAATTGAGCTAGGATTGAAGATTACATTTTCGTAGTTCGCAAGATCACTGGTGTCTTGAATGGTCTTTATAATGCAATGATCAAAACTCAAGTCAAATAGACCAGATTCGTCCTCGTCTATTTTAAGTTCTTCCTCTTTACTGCCGTATATGATGCTGTTCCCGAAATATAGATGGCTCAGGTCGCGGGTAGTTTCCACTCCTAAGTAATTCGTGAAATAGTTGTTTACAAGAACCATCGGTTCTGAGCGGTTTCCAGACCAATAATTCGCGAAAGTACAGTGGATGAAGTCATAAGTACCACCTCCGTTCACAGCCAAATTGTGCGTTCCGCAGTCGTAGATGAGCAGGTTTTCAGCTTCAATTTTATGATCTCTTGCAAGCAATCCAATGCCTGCCATGTTCTGAATGGTGGTGTTTTGAATGACTACAGGATTTTCAGCATACACGAGCGGTTCATTGAATGGCCAAGCCTCACACTGCAAGCCCACAAAGCCGTTTTTGATGATGGCGTGCTGTATAACAGATCGCCCACATTCATTGATCCAGATACGATCCCATTGTCCTGGCCGGTCTTGGAAGTAATCTTCGAGGCGGGCACCTTGGAAAACGACTTCATTGTCACGTTCTCCACAAACCTTCAAGGCGGAGCCTGGACCAACCCACAGACCAGAGTTGTTGTAAAAGTGGACTTGTGTTCCTGCATTTATTTTTAAGGTGAATGTGGTGTCTACCAGGAGATATCCATAAATCACATGAGGTTTGTCTTTGAACCATTCTATTGTATCTCCGAAGAAGTAAGGCGGTTCCGTGTAACTGCTAAGTCGTGAGAAAACTGGAAGACCTGGGATTAAAGTAGTCGGCCGGTAGTAATACGCGTCTTGACCCCAGGCTACCAAGTCCACGTCCTGAAGGTTTCTATTGGTGCGAAAGAGCAGGGAGTCTGATTCTACAAGGGGCGCGTCAGACCTATTTGGGTCAATGGTAACTTCCAGAAAGATGAAGATGCTATCGTTTGCTGGAATTTCTAGTCCATCGTGACTCAAGCCAGAGATGCCATCAACGTTCAAACGAAATTTTGAATCAGATCCTCGGGCCAATCTCAATTCATCGATGACAATGTCTTCTGAATATGGATTGAAAATAACAAGACGTTCTGTAGCTGAACCAAGGCTGGTGAACACAGTGTCAAAAAAGACCGTATCCACGGAGAACTTTAGCATGGCGTCCTTTCCTTCATAAAAGGAAGTTTTTCTGCATGAGCTGAAACACAGGACAAGAATTATGAAAAAGAGAAGCTGTTTCATTCTGCGGACGAAGGTACAGAGAACGATGCTTCAAGAGAAAAATTTCAAGGACAGAAGAATGTTTTTTGAATGATTAATGGCTACATTTGCAGCCCAATTAGAACAAGCATGAAAAAAGACATTCACCCCGAGGATTACCGTTTGGTTGTTTTCAAGGACATGTCCAACGGTTATACATTCCTGAGC
>CAXAIH010000347.1:0-2207 GCA_963968755.1 uncultured Flavobacteriales bacterium | reverse complement strand
CTCATATAGCGAGGCCAATTGAAGATATGCTCCATTGTTATTCACCTTGGTTTCAACAGCTCTTAAAAGGCTCTCAACTGCACGATTGTAATCGTTCTTCCGAGCATAGTATACACCTAGGGCTCCCCAGGTCATATAACTGTCTGGGTTGATTTCAATTGCTTTAAGAAGGTGCTCTCCCGCTTCGTCATTCCTACCCGCATTAAGCAATGAGGTTCCCAGCATTCTCCTCGCCTCTTCCCAGTCGGGGTCGTAGTCAACTGCTTTCTGAAAATACGGAATCGCTTCGGCGTGCTTTCCGGAACTGCTTCGCGTATAGCCTTGGTACATGAAGTCGTTTTCAAACTTCACAATCGCCAAAAGAGGCTTCCCTTGAATGTCGATGGTTTTAATGGTTCCCTCTGGTGGAAATGAGCCATTCAGCAATTCGGTTGGAGAGAATGTTCTCGGAGCGAAAATAGCATAGCTGATAGGCTTCTTCATTCGCTCAAAATCACGCACCCAGCTCACCCTTATTTTCTCAGAAGTTTTTGATGCATAGTAGGCAGCAGTTGGAGGAGTCATATTTACGCCAACGCGCACGGTATCCTCACCAAGTCCTTCGTTCTCAACCAGCCACTCAATTCCTTGTCGCATGGCATTCCCGTAGCTATCCAGCTCATAATTTCCGTAAGCACCAGCATAACCACCCACCATCTCGTTGAAGTAACAGTATTGATTTGGATGATTGCGCACTTCCCAAACAACAATATTTAAGCATAGAAGACCAAACAAGCCAGCCCAAGTGTAATTCACCCACTTCTTCGGACTTGTCATTGCTCTATCCCATCCCAATGCAGCAATGGCTGCCAAAGCAGGATAAATGAATAAGAAGTGACGCCAGCCATTATAGAGGGTTGAGTCCTTGTATACGGCATAAACAACTGGAAATATGATGGTAAACAAGACAACTGCAATGCTCCAAAATTTATAACGACCATTGTTTTTATACCAAAGGAACAAGCTTAGAAACCAGCCCACAAGAACCATAAGCGGAGCCGTTATGGCTATAAGCTTAGGCAGATAGTTCCATGGAACCTCGTTCATGTATATGCGCTCTGCATTGAAAACTTCATAAATGGTGAGCAGTTCAAAATTTGTAAATGACCGCAGGGCAACAAAAGGGTTGTTCAATGGATCTTCCAATGCATAAGGCCAAGGAAGGATTCCAAGTATAAAGCTGGCTACCGCAATGATGGTGACCAAAACGAAAAAACGGGGCACCAATTTGACTGCCTTTGAGAAGCTATTCTGGTAGATGTAGATTAGCCAAAAGATTCCTGTAAACATGCCTACATAAGCCGTAACCAAAAGTCCTCCTACCCGAATACTTATGACGGATGCAATGCCAACAATGAGGAACAAGACTGTGCTTGGTCGAGGTTTTGGAAGTTGCTTGAGATACAAAAGGAGGTAGTAGACAGCCATGATGTAACCCGTTGCGAATGGGATGTCCTTGTGATTGTTCATGGAGTGCCCGAAAAAATAAGGACTTAGGAAGATGATGACAAAGGCTAGAAATCCAGCTCTCCAACCACCCAACTGACGCCCGAGTAATCCGGCGTACAACATGCCAAAGGCTCCTACTAGAGCATTCAACAAATGTCGTGTTTCATAGATGCCGAATGGGCTCAATACATGATAGACGAAAGCTGAGAAGGTGTCGAAGAAGATTCCATAGATCCGCATCGCGAAATAGATCCTCTTCTCGTCATCAATTACGGCTGTGTTTTCACCTAGGGTGCTGAAGTAGCGGAGAACATCGTCGGCATAGCTGATGTGATCGGGCTCATCCCAAAGGATACCGAAACTGAAGCTCATAACAGGCATAACGAGCATGACCAAAAATGCGAGCATCAGGAAGCAAAACCTCCAAATTGGACTCTGCCTAGACCAGGCACCGCTTTCAGTATTCTTATAATTCTTGAGTGGGTAGCGAACAAACCAATTCCACTTTAGCGCAATACCTTGTATCAATGCTGGGAAGAAAGAAGCCAGCAAACCAGCCTTAGACACCTGAAGGCTAGTAAACTCGAGCTCTTCTTCTAGCGCACGAAAGCCCAATAAATGATGTGCATTCAAGAGCGAAGCTTGATAATCAGCCAGATTTTTCGATTTTAAAGGAAGGCGTTCCGTTAGCTCTATCCAGTGTGCTTTTTTCAGAAGTA
>CAXAIH010000346.1:0-2209 GCA_963968755.1 uncultured Flavobacteriales bacterium | reverse complement strand
GCATAAAACGCCACAAAGTACCACAGCAGTGAGTATCAGACTTCGCATTCTTTCCTTAAGTATCCGCTAAAGTTAGCCATTTTGACCGCTTACTTTCCTTTCTTTGCACTTGGCTTAATCTTAACAATCATGATTGTCGTTCAGTTCACATTCAACTCCTTTCAAGAAAACACCTATCTAGTTGTTGACGGTAAAAGCACTTGGATTGTAGACCCGGGTTGCTATTCGACGCAGGAGCAAACCGAATTGGTTGAATACATAGAGCAAAATGACTTAACGGTAGAGGCTGTTGTGAATACCCATTGCCACCTCGACCATGTGATGGGAAATGCTTTTTGCTGTAAGCGCTTTAAGGTGCCTTTATGGGCGCCTGCTGGCGATCAATACTTGCTCGATAACCTTGAGCGTTCAGCAGCGGTTTGGGGAATCAGAAACATTGAAGAATCACCTGCCATCGATGTGGATTTGAATGCAAAAGCATCCATTTCACTCGGAAGCTTGAATTTTGACCTGTTGCAAGTGCCTGGGCATACTCCGGGTCATGTCGTGCTCTCCAACAAAGCGGACTCAACTGCGATTGTTGGAGATGTCCTTTTTAAAGGAAGCATCGGTAGAACGGACCTCCCAGGAGGAAATCACGACATCTTGATTAAGAGCATCAAGGAGGTGCTGTTCCAATTGGACGACAATACAATTGTGTATTCCGGACATGGACCTGAGACAACAATTGGAGAAGAGCGCAGGTCCAACCCTTGGTTGGTTTAAGCCCTCGATAATCTTTTCTGAAGTCCTACTTTAGTTTCATGTCTACGTGCAAAAACTGCGGAGAATCTGTAACGCACAACTTTTGCCCGAATTGTGGTCAGTCGGCTAAGGTTGATCGCGTGAGCTTAAAGGAGACCTTGGGCCAATTTGATTAGACGGCTTTATGTTGAAGGCAAATTCCCGAGAAGCTTGGGCATGCTCCTCTGGCGACCTGGAAAGTTGTTCCGCGAATTCTTGAGCGGCAGAAGAAAGTCGTACTACTCACCAGAAGCATTCTTTATCCTAAGCACGGCCTTGTACATTTTAGTTCGCGGCCTCATTGGCTTTGGTCCACTCGAAGATTCTAAGTTGATTATAACGGGCGGAACCCCAGAGGAGCAAAAGCCTTTCATTCAAGCTGCTCGTTTCATGACTACCTAGGTCCATCACATCACGCTCGTACATCTTGTTTGGTTTGGCCCTCATGTTGCTCAAACAGTTCTTGGGCGTTATTCGCCTCGACATTCAATTTCTGTTTTTAGTGACCTACACCGTGATTGGCTTATAAGGATTGCTTAAGAAGAAATCTTTTTGGGCCTTCACGAAGTACTTTTTCGTCGTGTTCTTTAGCGTCTTTTTCTACGTGCTCTTCAGTTATGGCTTTTCCTATGTGGTGCTTGCTATTCGAGGATTCAGCTAAACAACTGAGGTTCTAAGATCTCTCTCTCTGCTACTGACCGCTGCCTTCTGGCATTTGGGGAGCTTCAATTGACTTCACCGGTGGGCAGAATTTCTGGCGCCAAGGCTTGAGCAACATAATCTTGCAGGACAATATTAGAGGTTGATATCGTGAGCTGAACGCTTGAATTCCTGGGATGCCTGAGGTGAATGGAAGGATATTCAAGATTGGAGTTTCCAGACTAGGTAAAATCATCCAGTTTTCTCGCATCTTAATTCCATAACTGATTTTGTAGTGCAGTTGAATGTTAAAGGCAGAAGTCGTCCAGCTTTCTATTCCAGGAAGGATATGCGGATTATCAAATTTATTGATGAAGGCATAGTCGATGTTTACCCCCGGTCCGTGCAAGAGAAAGTCATATTCTCGAATCTGATGAAACATATAAGCATTGGCGTAGGCACTTGCATTGTGCTGGCGAAAACTACTCTCGCCTGTTGCAACTGGAATTTGCGCATCTGTTATTTCCCAATAGTCTTCATAGCTCTCTTTTCCACCGGTACTTTTGTATGCAAGTCCAAAATCGAAAACAGAGAATAGAATGAATTTGTCACTGATATGATAACGTCCAATTTCGGCATACAATCCAAACTTCCCTGCAGGTTTTGTTTGGGCAATCAGTGAAGAGTCGCCGATACTTGTGGTGGTTTGCTTCCTTCCACCAATTACACTTGGCGAATAGGTTACACCGGGTGCAAACTGCCAATGACTTTGGGAGAACTGCGGTTG
>CAXAIH010000345.1:0-2210 GCA_963968755.1 uncultured Flavobacteriales bacterium | reverse complement strand
CTTAAGAATGGGGAACTCATGTTCAGCAAGGGTCAATTGAATTCTGGTCAGTTCACCGTTGACATGTCAACGATCACGGTAGAAGATATCCAAGGGGAATGGGCACAAAAGCTCCGTGGACACTTAAATTCAGATGATTTCTTTAGTACGGCCAAGTTCAAAGAAGCCAAGCTGAAAATCAAGTCGGTGAAAGCCCTTGGGTCAGATTCCTATGAAGTAACGGCTGATCTGAGCTTTAAAGGAATTACAAATGAGATCGTGTTTAAATCGACCTTGGCCATCACAGGCAATAATGTTCAGGGAAAAGCAATCATTGCCATCGACCGAACCAAATACGACATCAAGTACGGAAGCGGTTCGTTTTTCGACGGGCTAGGAGATAAGATGATTTACGATGAGTTCACCTTGGAGGTGAACCTCTTGGGGATAAGCTCAGGAAAATAAGTAAGAGATCAACCAACCGAAAGCAAGAAGCCATCTGATTTTTCAGGTGGCTTTTTGTATTTTGGCACTATGGCGGCTAGGCAGATTGTACTTCGATTTTCTCTTTTTGGAATTCTAGCTGGAATACTAAACGTACTGGGTTGGATAGGGGGAATGGAGTGGATCTTCTGGCTTGCACTCGTTTTATTCTCAGGAATCTATGTTAGCAGAAATTTAAAGGAGGCCTTCTTCTGGCCTTCCATTGCTCTCGGCCTCTTGTGGGGGATAACAACAGCTGGAGTACAAGGTGTATTATACGATACCTTCCTTGAGAATAACCCGAACTTCGTCGACAGTTTCAATGAAATATCAGACTACATCGAACCTCGTCTCTATCTCTTGATTTCAAATTCCGTCAGAGGATTAATCACGGGTCTGCTTGTCTTTTTGGCGGCTTTGCTCTTTAGAAAGACTAAAACGTAACCTCAACTTGCTTCTCGCTATCACCGCGCTTAAAGCGCACTATTGTCTTCTGACCTTTTTCGAATTTGCTGAGTGCCTTCATGTAAGACATCATGTCTTTCACTTCAACATCTCCCATCTGCAAAACGATGTCTCCTTTTTCCATTCCGGCCATTTTCGCAGGTTTTCCTTCACGAACGCCGTCAATGCGCATCCCGTTTCCATCGAATAAATAATCAGGCACAACGCCTAGGGTCACTTTAAATCGAGGGGTTGCGGTGCTTTCATCCTTCGTTTTGGTGAAACTCAGTTTCTCGGTTTCTTCGAGCGAAGTTATTACTCCGTAGATGTAATTAGCGACATCGTACATTCCTTCAAAATTGACTTTCTCCACATCATCACTTGGTTTGTGATAGTCTTCATGCTGCCCTGTGAAAAAGTGAAGAACCGGGATGTCAGCCAAATAGAATGAGGTGTGATCGCTGGGGCCAATACCGGATTCTTTTTGGACAAGCTTCAAACCTGTTGTATTGACTTTCTCTAAAACGGGTTTCCAGGAAGGTGATGTTCCCGAACCGTTCACAGCAAGTTTGCGTTCTTCATTCAAACGGCCCACCATATCCATGTTGATCATATAGTTAAACTTCTCAATCGGGTAGTCGGTATTTTTAACGAAGAAGTTTGAACCCCATAAACCCTTTTCTTCACCTGAGAATGCGATGAAGATGTAGTTGTGCTTTTTGAGTGTATCCTTCAGCCAGTCCGCAAGAAGCAGCATAGTTGCTACTCCAGATGCGTTGTCGTCAGCACCATTGTGAATGGCTCGAACTCCTGCCGCCAATGAACCAGGACCTCCCCAGCCCAAATGATCGTAATGAGCACCAATGACCACGGACGTAGAAGCGCCATTGTCAATGAACCCTGTTACATTCAAACCCTTAATAACGATAGCTTTAATTGTGTCTAGGTCAAAGTCTTTGTGCGGGTCAATATCGGCAGGTCTGATTCTTCGTGTAAATTTTTGCCCATAAGAGCCTAAAGGTTTTACGCCAATTCTCGCATAACGCTTCCGAATGTATTTGGCTGCCATTCGTTCTCCTTTCGTCCCTGTTTCACGACCTTCTAATTTGTCGTTGGCCAAATAGCTCACATCTCTCCTGAGAGTTTCGATGTCGGTAGCTTTAGAATTGGGCGTTTGAGCAAGTACATGTGCTTGGGTGCAGTAGCTTGCGATCATGAGAAGGAGAAGTGATTTTTTCATGGCGCGAAATTATACAATCTGAACAGGCCGCACATTAGATTGTTTACCTTCGGACGCGATTTAA
>CAXAIH010000344.1:0-2233 GCA_963968755.1 uncultured Flavobacteriales bacterium | reverse complement strand
GAGAGTACGTTCTGAGAATTTTCAATGAAGCTCAGGGAAGGCCTCTTTACATCATCAGTCATAGAATAGTAGAAGGAGAGAAAGTAGATGGATAGAGCATTTTACGCAGAGTACTCGGTACTCGAGCGCAAACATTGGTGGTTCATAGTCCGAGCCAATATCATCATGGATCGAATTCGCGTTCTAAGCGAAGGAAGAACAGATTTGAAAATCCTGAATGTAGGTTCAGGGCCAAGCTACACATCTCAGTTGCTAGAAGAGTTTGGTACTGTGAAAAGCATTGAATACGATCAAATTTGTGCCGACATGGTGCGTGAAACCCTCGGCATTGACATAGAGCAAGGTTCAATCACGGAACTTCGTTTTGAGAACAACGAATACGATTTAGTCACTGCCTTTGATGTAGTTGAACATGTTGAGGATGATCAGCTTGCCGTTGCTGAGCTTCATAGAGTGTGTAAGCCAGACGGTCATGTGCTAATTACGATACCAGCTTTCATGAGCCTTTGGAGTCATCATGATGTTGTTAATCAGCATTTTAAAAGATATCAGAAGCCGGAAATTTGCACTCTTTTTGCAAGCCTAAGTGGCAAAGAGGTACATCAATCTTACTTCAATAGCATTCTCTTTATTCCAATCTGGACTTTCAGAACGCTGTCCAATCTCCTACCTAAGTCTTGGACTCGTTCGGGTGCTGGGAGTGATGCTACTGTTGGGGAAACGACTAGCCCGGTAGATGGACTTTTGAAGGTTGTGTTCGGATTAGAACGCCCTTTGTTGCGCATGGGCCTTAAGTTCCCTTTCGGTGTTTCCTTCTTGTATCTCTTCAAGAAGAAGTAATCCGTCTTATTCATAAGGGTCTTCCAGGTGAATGACCTTCTTTACTTTTTTCCTTTTGAGAAAGGATTTTAAAATTGAGGTAACATCTCTGTTGTGTTTACGTGCCTTCACCGATGATTTCAGGTCCTCAATATCCATGACCCCACTTCGATCGGCATATCCAAAGCCGATGTATTTACCGCGCTCTACCCATATTACAGAGATTTCCTGATCGTTTCGGCCATCGTCCATGACGATAAAACTCTCCTTATTGAAAGCCAGTTCATCAAGAGCCTCCTCCACACGCTTGTTGTACTCTTCGGGATCTTCCGTTCCAATACATGCTCCATTACATTGTTTGATGTTGTAGTGAAAACATGGGCCAGAAGATTTATACAGGCCACAAAGGTTCTGACACAAATTGTATTTCTCGCAAAGCTTGTAAAGATGAGCTCGTCCTTCCATTTTGGAAGTGTAGGTATGAAGAGGGATGCCGTTGTCTGCGACGGTCTTTAGTTCGAGTCGACGGTATACACCTTCATCAATGCTGTCGTATAAGCCATAGTGGTAAATGCTTCTTCGTTGAGCTCGATTGAAAATGGGTTTGTTCTGCTTGATTTCTTCAGATTCGAGCAGCAAGGCTACCAATTCGCTGCCAGTTACTTCCCAATCTATGTCTGCAATGGACGCTTGCAGCCGCTTGGCTTTTTTCGTAGCCTGGTTGCTTAAATGATTCGTAACACGACTTCGAATATTGGTGCTTTTTCCTACGTAAATAAGTTCAGCTTTCTCATCATACAAGTAGTATACGCCAGTTTCTTCAGGCATAGCTTCAACACGTTCTTTCTTAAGGTTCTTGTTCCATCGAAGCTTTTTTCGTTTTACTCCGCTTCCCTTGACCTTCATTTTTAGAAGTTCATCTGGATTCGTGTCGAGCATCATCTCAAAGAGTTGGAAAGCGGCGAATGCGTCATTGTAGGCACGGTGATGATTGGCTAGCTCAACACCTAAGTCGCGAGTAATCTTTCCTAAAGAATAGGAGGCATATCCCGGGAAGATCCGTCGGCTGCTGCGAACGGTACAAATACGCTCTCGCTTGTAGTCGTAGCCTAAACGTGCAAACTCTTCTTTAATAAAGCCGAAGTCGAAGCTCACATTGTGCGCTACGAAGATGGCATCTTCGGTAATCTCAACAACACGTTTGGCAATCTCGTAGAACTTTGGTGCACCGGCAACCATTTCATCATCGATGCCGGTGATTCCGGTTATGAATCGAGGAATGGGCATCTCAGGGTCCACCAGGCTGGTAAACTCATCTATGATTTCGTTGCCATCGTATCGAATAATAGCAATTTCCGTGATCTTGTTGGTTTTTGCACCTCCACCTGTGGTCTCAATGTCGATGATGCAATAC
>CAXAIH010000343.1:0-2246 GCA_963968755.1 uncultured Flavobacteriales bacterium | reverse complement strand
CTACATGGGCAACATTCCTCTTGTGGTCGTTCCATAGGCGTTCGGCGTCCAGCAAATCTCTTTTCGTCCAGAAGCTGTAGAGAAACTTTCTTTTGAGCTCAGGATCCTCGATATCAGCCAATTCGCCAAAGATGAAACGCTCTTCAAGTTTGTCAGCTACTGGTACCATGCTCTTGATGTAGTAGTTCAGGCTATCCCAAGGAGTTTTTTCAGCGAAGGTATTTTCGATTTTGACCTCCTCGATTTCGTTACTCTTTATTTGAATATCGGGATTACTTCTCTGAAAGAAGAGCTTTTTGAGCTTAATAAGTTCGTTCTTTTTGTTTCGAGCTTCAACTACCAGTTCATAGTTTCCAGAGGGAAGGTCGAGAATGTTGAACTCCTTCATGAGAACAGAAACTTGTCGCGTTGTTTGTTTCGAGAAGCCAATGCAATGATTTAAGGGTTTTTGGTTTTCGTATTTCTGGATATAGTATTTCAGAAGGAATTGTTCATCGGGTCCGAAGGTTTTGTTGCTGTTGTAAAGCTCTACGTAGAACTTGAGCTCATTTTGGTTTTTCGGGAAGTAATTGGTTACGTAAGGAACAATGTCGAAACCACTTTTTGTAAGCATTCCAGCAGTTTCAGACTTCTGAAAATCCTCTACCAATTCGATGTCGGAAATGCTCATTCCTGCTTCTTCAAACGCTAAATCCACCAATTGCATTGAGGTGTAAGGCTCTGTGCTGGTATTGGCATCTGAAATCTTAATATCCAGTTCGTATTTGCCATTGGGAATTAAGATGCGCTGCTGATCCATAAAGTTGACCAATCCTTGAAGGGTGTCGGTAATTGGGGGACTCAGAAGGTTGTACTTTTTAACGGCTTCTACCTTATCTCCTTTACGAAAGGTGTAGGTCACGTTCACAGAACCTTGAAATAGCTTCTCCTTGGGCTGCTTGTATTCCACGCTTCTTCCCATTACAGTTAGGTAAGTCTCCACGTAGGGACCGGACTCAGGACTGCTGAATGCGCAATAACTGAAGTAAGCTTCAATGCGCTGAGCGTGCAGGCCTGCAGGGATTAATAGAAGAAGCAGTATGGCCGATCTCATCAGGCTTACAAAGTTAGACTTATCAAGCGGGAGCATGGTTGTTCTTATTAAAAGGAAGCATCTAAGTATGAATGTTAAAGACCTAGTATTCAAGCTACATAGGTACGCGTCTAACGCTCAATGAACGAGGAATGGGTATTGCGTGTACTTCATCTGTCGATTTGCCGCTTGTTGTGCGACCTTAGAATGCCTTTGGCGGGATTACTTCGTGATCCCTGGATGGGAAGCTGGTTCAAAGTCAAATCAAATCCCGCCCACGCTTTCGCGCGCTCGGTCTTTTTCATTTGTATTCTCGCTCAAGTGCACTTGGCTCGACTATAAATGAAAAATCCTCGATGCTTTCGCATCGAAGATTGATTTCTTTGGCGGAGAGAGAGGGATTCGAACCCCCGGCACCTCTCGGTGCGCTGGTTTTCAAGACCAGTGCAATCGACCACTCTGCCATCTCTCCGCCGCAAAAGTAAAAACATTTGCAATGGAGACTCAGCATTTTTTAACTTCCGAAATAAAATCGAAAAGTGGTCAATGAGACGCCTTGAAAATGAGGCTATTGGTTGTTCGCGTATAGCTCAGAAACGTACTCCCAATTGATCACATTAAAGAAGGCATTGATGTAATCTGGACGTCGGTTTTGATACTTGAGGTAGTAAGCGTGCTCCCAAACATCCAATCCAAGGATTGGGAAACCACCGCAGCCAACACCTGGCATTAGTGGATTGTCTTGATTCGGGCTTGAGCATACTTCTACTTTTCCTCCTTCGTGCACACACAACCAAGCCCATCCACTTCCAAATCTTGTAGCAGCCGCTTTCGCAAAGGTATCCTTAAAGGCTTCGAAGCTTCCGTATGCAGCGTTAATGGCGTCAGCCACAGCTCCACTTGGGTTTCCACCGCCGTTTGGTGACATTACATTCCAAAACAAGCGGTGATTGTAAAATCCACCACCGTTGTTTCGAACACCGGCAGATTGATTGTTTACATCCGCAAGAATATCTTCAATGCTCTTTCCTTCGAGATCCGTTCCCGAAATGGCATTGTTTAAATTGTTGGTATATCCAGCATGGTGTTTCCCGTGATGGATTTGCATAGTCTGCTCATCAATGTGAGGTTCTAGGGCATTGTGTGCGTACGGTATTTCTGGTAGTTCAAAGAC
>CAXAIH010000342.1:0-2262 GCA_963968755.1 uncultured Flavobacteriales bacterium | reverse complement strand
CCATCGATCTTGAAGAGGACTTCCCTTCAGGTGAGCGTGTACAATACACGCTCACCTGAAGGGAAGTCCTCTTCAAGATCGATGGTGATGAGCTTCATGCGCTCAACGCGATTTATAATCTCTTTTTCCATTACATGAATCCAAGCTCAAGCTGAGCTTCCTCGCTCATCATACTTTTGTCCCAAGGCGGCTCAAAGGTGATGGTCACCTTGGCATTGTTGACGGATTTACCAGCTCGAACCTTATCCTCAATTTCAACAGGTAAACTCTCTGCAACCGGACAAGAAGGCGAGGTTAAAGTCATCATGATATCCACATTGGACTCAGCATCAACTTTCACATCGTAGATCAAGCCCAACTCGTAAACATCCACGGGAATTTCTGGATCGTAAACGGTCTTTAGGATGTCCACAACCTGATTTTCAACTGCTTTTTTATCTACTTCCATTTCAACGTGCGGAATAGGCGATTGCATAAGTTTTCATTTTTTTCACCATCGAGGCAAGTCCGTTGCTTCGGTTTGGGCTGAGGTGATCGTGCAAACCAATCTCATCAATAAAGAAGAGATCACTGCTCGCAATATCTGCGGCTTTCTGTCCGGACAGCACACGAACCAACATAGCTATCAGGCCTTTGGTAATAAGTGCATCACTGTCTGCCTGAAAATGGACAACGTCACCCTCTGTATTGGCTTCTAGCCACACCTTTGACTGACAGCCGCGTACGAGATGATCTTCGTCTTTTAGAGAATCGTCCATGCTTTCCAAGTCTTTGGAAAGATCAATGATGAATTCATACTTGCCCATCCAATCGTCGAATAGGGTGAAGTCCTCTATAATTTCTTTCTGTTTCTGCTCGATGGGATCCATATCAAATGAGAAACAAAGATACTTCGAAAAGGTTGACTATTTAAACTGAGTCTAAATAAGACTACAGCTTATCCGTCGAGTGCTTCTGCTCCAGCAACGATCTCGAGGATCTCAGTGGTAATAGCAGCCTGACGGGCTTTGTTGTAGGACAACTTCAATTCATTAAGCATGTCGCTGGCGTTGTCTGTTGCCTTGTGCATAGCGGTCATACGCGCACCGTGCTCGGATGCGTGAGAATCCAACAAGGATTTGTACAACTGTGTTTTCAAAGCTTTTGGAAGCAAATGCGTGATGATCTCCGCTTGCTCCGGCTCAAAGGTGTAATCGGTAGAAGATGCTTCAACTCCTTCTGGCATTTCTACAGGAAGGAATGGCTGTGTCTTCAAATTCTGAGAAGCGACATTCTTGAACTCGTTGTAAACGACGACTACTTTGTCGTAGTGACCTTGTTCGAAAGCTGACATAACTTTCTCGGCAATTTCACTGACGTGATCATAGTCGAGATTGTCGTAGATGCCAAAATGCTCACCTGCCAAATCACCAGATTCAATTTTCTGATCTGATTTCTTGAAAAGCTCGTGTGCCTTTTTACCTAGACCCAAAACATGAACTGTGTTTCCTTCAAAGTCTTCACGCATCAATCGCTTCACTTCTTTGTGCACGTTCGCGTTGAAAGCTCCACAAAGTCCTCTATTTGAATTAACCGCGACAACAAGCACCTTGTTGACTTCGCGTTGCTCTGCCAAAGAACTTCCAACATCCTCGAGGCTTCCGCTGAGGTTGTTCATGATTTCGCTGAGCTTTTGCGAATAAGGGCGAAGTTTTACAATTGCCTCTTGAGCGCGTTTGAGCTTAGCCGCAGAAACCATCTTCATTGCGGAGGTAATCTGCATGGTGGAGTTCACCGACTGAATTCTATTCCGTACTTCTTTTAAGTTAGGCATAGCTCTTTGCGCTAATCCGGATTATGACTTGTATTTACTTGAAATATCTGCACCTACTTTTTCAACCGTTTTGGTGGCCTCTTCAGTAAGCTTTCCAGATCTTAAAGTTTCGAGTGTGGCCTTGTGCTGGTCGTTCATCAGTGCCAAGAATTCTTTTTCAAATTCTACAACCTTGTTCACTGGAACATCTCTCAACAATCCTTTTGTTCCCAAGTAGATGATGGCAATTTGCTCTTCTACACGAAGTGGGTAGTGCTCAGCTTGTTTCAGAATTTCAACGTTTCTACGACCTTTTGCAAGTACAGCAGTTGTAGCTGCGTCGAGGTCAGAACCAAACTTGGCAAATGCTTCTAGTTCACGGTATTGAGCTTGATCGAGCTTCAAGGTACCAGCAACTTTTTTCATGGACTTAATCTGAGCGTTACCACCAACACGCGATACCGAGATAC
>CAXAIH010000341.1:0-2266 GCA_963968755.1 uncultured Flavobacteriales bacterium | reverse complement strand
ACTCTGTCTCAATGCATGTCTCCTCGGTCGCACAAGAGCTAGTAGAGCCCATTACGAACAGAACTGATATTAGTTTCAGGTAGTTCATTCGAGCATCTCTAGGCATTCACGATTCAGCTTCTAGAGTTTTGATCAACTGAACCACACGATCCACGGTAGTGCGAAGGTCATAGTAGGACACTCCACCTGCGGCATTCTTGTGTCCACCACCGTTGAAGTGCGCTCTGGCAAACTCGTTCACATCAAAATCACCCTGACTTCGAAAGGACAATCGTACCTCGTTTTCACGCTCAGTAATTAGGGTGGAAAATGAAACTCGATCAATGGAGAGCGGATAATTCACCAATCCCTCTGTATCTCCTTTTTTGTATTGAAACTTGCGGAGCTCTGTCTTACTCAAAGCTATAAAAGCTGCGCCGTACCTACCAAACACACGCATCTTCTCGTAGAGCGCATAGCCCAAGAGCTTTAATCTATGCTCATGATTGGAGTCAAAAATAAGTTCGTGAATATCTGAAGGAACAACCCCGCGCTCGAGCAGAAAGCCGGCTACTTCATGTGTTCTTTGAGAGGTTGATGAAAACCGGAATGAGCCTGTATCTGTGATGATACCTGAATACAAACATCTGGCTGCGTTTAGGTCTACGCGCTTTTTCATTTCTAAGCCTTCAGCAAAATCAAACACCAACTCTGAGGTTGAGCTCGCCTCCGGAAAGGAATACATTACTTCTGCGATTTCGTCTGGAGAGCGATGATGATCAATCATGATTGCTGGCGCTGGATGTTCCGAGAGAACGGTTTGGAAATTAGGTCTACGCCTTCTCGATTCATTATAATCTAGATAGAAAGTAAGATCTATATCCAGCAACTCTGCCACCACTTTTTCTTCCTCTTTATCAAAGACGAAAATGTCTTTTTGAGAAGGCATCCAATCGTAGAAACTCGGCCATGAATCTGGCAGTACCACAATACATTTATGACCTGCATTGCGTAGAATATGATAGAGGCCGAGCGCCGAGCCAATGGCATCACCATCAGGACCTTTATGAGATGTGATAAGAATTTTCTTGGCCCCCTCTAATAGCTCGGAAGCCCTTTTCAAGCCTGCTTTACGTTCTTCTAACATGTGCTGGCAAAACTATCAAATAAAAGAGCTTGCAGGTTTGCTTCATATGCTACTTTTGCACACTGAAAAAATAGAAATGTCCGGCAACAAAACATTTACCATGATCAAACCCGAAGCGGTTGAGAATGGCTACACAGGAGCAATCCTAGATAAAATGATCGAAGGTGGTTTCAAAATCATCTCCCTAAAGAAAACTCAGCTCAGCGAGGAATTGGCTGGTAAGTTCTATGAAGTTCATAAAGAGCGTCCTTTTTACGGCGAACTTGTTGACTACATGAGTTCAGGACCTATTATTGCTGCCTTCTTGGAAAAAGAGAACGCTGTACTTGATTTCAGAACTTTGATTGGCGCAACCGATCCTTCTGAAGCAGCTGACGGCACAATTCGTAAAGAGTTCGCGGAATCCAAGGCGAAGAATGCTGTTCATGGTTCTGATTCTGATGTGAACGCTCAAATTGAAGCTTCTTTCTTCTTTACAGAGTTCGAGCGCTTCTAAACCTAGCGTAAAACAATGTCCTTAACAAGCTCCTCTCCCATCGTTTCTGCGATGCGTTCGAGGAGCTTTTTTTTGTTGTAATGCAGCTCTTGTCGCACCACTGATGAATCAAGGGTAAGGTATAAGGTTGTGCCGGAAAGAAAGATTTTCAAGGTGTGGCGGTTGATGCTCTTTCCAACAATCTCCTCCCATCGGTTTACCAAGTCGATTTCGCGTATCCGCCCATCGAGTTCGTATTCTTTAAGAAAGCCTTTAATGATATCTGATATGTGATTCTGGTTGCGCTTCATAGCTTACTCACCCTCCCGCCTTCTACCGAAAAATACTGTACCTCGGCTTCTAAACCTTCAAGTAAAGCACTCAGACGCGCTTGATCGGTGTCGCTAATGAATACCTGACCAAACTCACTGCCGTTCAAGAGTTCCAGCAAGTTCTTAATTCTTCCAGAATCAAGCTTGTCAAATAAGTCATCAAGAAGTAAAATCGGATCCCTTTTGAGTCCTTCCTTCAAATAAGCGAACTGTGCCAACTTAAGTGCAAGAAGGTACGACTTCTGTTGCCCCTGCGAACCAAACCTTCGAATAGGATGTCCTCCCATTGAAAATTGAACATCGTCTCTATGAACTCCTGTAGATGTATATCTC
>CAXAIH010000340.1:0-2281 GCA_963968755.1 uncultured Flavobacteriales bacterium | reverse complement strand
CATGTATTCGGTGGACCTCTATCGGAATAAAGCATCTGGAATCAAGAACGACGGACTTTGGTTTCGCTCACTTACGAATCGAGGCTATTGGGCATGGGCACTGGCGTTGGTTCTGAGTGCATTTTATGCCTTGCTCTATTGGTTTCCCGAATTGCTTGGCATGAAAGCGGCTGGAAATACCGGACTGGTCCGACTCTTTGACCCATTGAGCATGGCTTTCAAGAACCAGCCTGCCAGCCAGTGGTTTGTTTATGGAACCCTCTACAGCCTAGCCATTCTCTCCATGGGCATCAAGTTTCTATGGAAATACAAGGGCAATCGCTACCAATTCTGGCGCACCATCTCTGTGATTTTCTTTCAGTTGGTTTTGGCATATTTCCTTCCTGAAATATTGGAAGGCTTGAATCAAGACAAGGCCTATTTCGCTAAAGATCTCAAGAACTTTTGGCCGCTCAACTACTACTTCTTCGATTCATGGCACCTGGATAACATGCGTGCTGGCGGCAGCTTGGGAATGTTCTATTTGATTTTTGGAATTTTCGGTTTCGCTGTTTTAACCCCTGTGCTCACTTATTTTGTGGGTAAGCGCTGGTATTGCTCTTGGGTTTGCGGATGCGGTGGTTTGGCTGAAACAGCTGGCGATCCTTTCCGGCAATTGTCTTCCAAGAAACTGTCCTCATGGAAAATTGAGCGCTGGCTCATTCATGGAATTCTCGCGTACATCGTAATTGTTACTGCAGTTGTGTTATATGGTTATTTCAGTGGAAACGGGGAACTGTTTGGATTGAGTTTAAATAGTTATTTTCAAAAGCCCTACGGCTTTCTGGTTGGCGCCATATTCTCCGGTATCGCTGGAGTTGGTTTTTATCCGGTTCTAGGGAATCGGTTCTGGTGTCGATTCGGTTGTCCACTAGCCGCTTATATGGGGCTCTTCCAGCGCTTTGCTTCTCGCTTTAGAATCACCACCAATGGCGGTCAATGCATTTCATGCGGCAATTGTTCCACCTACTGTGAGCAGGGAATCGATGTCCGCGATTATGCCCAGAAGGGAAAGAATATCGTTCGTTCCTCCTGCGTGGGTTGTGGAATATGTTCGGCAGTTTGCCCTCGAGGTGTGTTGAAGCTTGAGAACGGTCCCAAGGAAGGACGAATTTCTGAAGGTCCTATTAAGATTGATGAAAGAGGGGTGCACATAGATGTTGGTGGTTGATGTTATCATTCCTGCCCTAAATGAAGAGCCCGCGATTGAGGCAGTCCTTAGCGAAATCCCGTCAGATTTGGTGCGCGAGGTAGTCGTTGTAGACAACAACTCGACCGACAATACTTCTGAAAGGGCAGAGGCAGGAGGTGCTACTGCCCTAGTTTGCAAGACACCGGGCTATGGTTCGACCTGCCTGCAAGGATTGCATTACTTGAGTCAAAAGAAAGAACTACCAGATGTGGTGGTTTTTCTAGATGGAGATCATTCGGATTTTCCAGAAGAAATGCACTTGTTGTTGAAAGAGATAGAGGCGGGAAGTGATTTGGTGATTGGAAGCAGGGCTTTGGGTGAGCGTGAAGGCGGCTCGATGACACTTCCACAAAGGTTTGGAAATTGGCTAGCCACCCGAATGCTTTTTTGGATTTATGGGGCTCGATTCACCGACCTAGGTCCATTCCGTGCTATCCGATGGGAGGCTCTTCTGAAGTTGGGAATGGAGGATCCAAATTACGGTTGGACAGTTGAGATGCAGGTAAAGGCTGCGAAGCAAAAACTACGATGCGTGGAGGTGCCTGTTTCGTATAGAAATCGGATTGGATATTCGAAAGTTTCAGGCACTGTGAAAGGCAGTATTTTAGCCGGCTATAAAATCATTTGGACCATCCTTAAATACAGCCGGAAGTGAGCCTTTGGATTTATCTTTTTCTAGTCGTTTACGGACTCTTTATGAGTTTCATTTTTGCCTTCAGTTTAGTGCAGTTGAAACTCAGTTTGAGTTACATCAAACAGCCTAAGCGGAGAGCGCCGGAGTTGAGGGCTGAGTTGGATGAAAAAGAACTTCCATCTATCTGTGTTCAGCTTCCAATGTACAACGAGAAGTATGTGGTGAATAGATTGCTGGATTCTGTGATAAAACTCGATTACCCAAAGGAGAAATTGCGCATCCAAATTCTCGACGATTCGAACGATGAAACTTCGGATTTGGTTCGAGATTTTATAGAAGAAAACCGTCGTGTGTGTTTTAATATTGAGCAAATTCAAAGAACTAAACGTAAGGGCTATAAGTCAGGTGCTTTAGAG
>CAXAIH010000339.1:0-2309 GCA_963968755.1 uncultured Flavobacteriales bacterium | reverse complement strand
TTTCTCAGCAGCTTCTACTGCGGCAGCGGCGGCTGAAGCAGCTACTTTAGCCTTTTCCTCTTCTACTTTCTCTAACTCCTTTTGTTTCTTTTCTTGTTGCTTTTCGAGCTCTTCGATCTTTTTGAGTTTTCGCAGAGCGTATTCTGAATCTGAGGCAAACTCCCTCTTCTTGAAATCGAAATACACTTTCCCAATAGGCTCGTCTAGATCTGAATAATCAATGCCCTCCAAACGTTTAAACAAGCTTACTTCCCACTTGTCAAATTTCTGTTTCGTTCTAACCAAGGCTCGTTCAACCCCTTTTGCTTTTACCTCAATCTTTTTAGAAACATAGCCCGATTTATTGAACTGGATAATATAGTCCTGTCCATAAGGAAGGTGAAAAGCAAATGATCCGGAAGCGGCTGATTCTGACAAATACTGTTTCCCGCCGCTGTAAACAGTTACACTTACTCCGCGAAGTTTACTCAAGCCCTCTTTTACGGTACCATATGCGTGGATATCCTCTGGCTGTGCAAGTGATATGAATGGTGAAACCACCAAAAGGATAAAAACTGAAAACTTGGATAAAAGAGATAACATAGATTTTCTTGGCTGCGAAATTAATACTTTGACTTTGCGGAAGACAAGAATGAGTCCACAGACTTCTTGTTTCGATGTCTTACTTCGACGACTCAAAGTGATTCATGTTCTAATAAATTGATGAAACACAAAATCACTCGGCATCTAACCTTTTTCGAAACCTTCTTTCACAAAGCGCTCATAGTCTGTCTCTATGTCGATGTCGTAGAGTGTTGGCAGCAATGACACCTTTAATTCAAGCTCATTTGCCCGCTTCATTGTTTCATAAAAAACACTTGTTGTACTCCAGGAAATCTTTTGAAAAATTTCAGGATGCAGGCTCGACATACCTATCAAATAGTAACCGCCGTCCTCTGTGGAACCGAGAACTAGGTCGTCCTTTTCGAGCTTTTGAAATGCCTCAGTAAGAATAGACGTATTGATGAGCGGACAATCACTCCCTATCAAAACAATCTTTTGCTTCCCCCTTGCCCAGAAGTGATTAAAGGAGTTTTTCATTCGATCCCCTAGGTCAGTTCCTAGCTGAGTAGTTACCGAGTAACCTGAGTACATCATTTGAGATTCCTGTGCGAAGCTTAGGTTCTTATCCATGGGCATTCTACTGCATACCTTCAGCGTAAATTGAAGTAAATCCTTATATAGAGCTAATGCTTTGACCTCTCCGATGGATTTCGCAAGGCGCGTTTTAACTTTTCCAAGTTTTGGTTCCTTCAGATAAACGATAAGTTGCTTGTGCTCAGACATCAATAGCTTCTTGTTAGCTTACAATCTTTAAGTGCTTCTAAATCTACCGATAATTGGTACTTTTGCAGCCCTAAAAAGATGCAAATGGCTAAGGTAGAAGTATTATTACCTAAGATGGGCGAGAGTGTTGCTGAGGCAACAATTACGAGCTGGTTAAAAAATGTCGGAGACTCAGTAGAAGCTGAAGAATCGATTGTTGAGATAGCTACCGACAAAGTCGACTCGGAAGTTCCTGCTCCTTCTGAAGGAACCATACTGGAGCTTCTTGTTTCTGAAGGAGACGTTGCGGAAGTTGGTCAGGCCATTGCAGTTATTGGTACAAATGGGGCTGATGTTGCCTCTTCAACTGCTACACCAGAGCCAGCTCCATCGACACAAGCTCAGCCACCTGCCCCAGTTGCGAGTGCGCAAGGAGTTAGCTCAGAAGACAAACCCCTTGTTCAAAGCTCCTCGGATCGATTCTATTCTCCGCTAGTTAAGAGCATCGCATCAAAGGAGGGTATTTCCCAAGATGAATTGGATGCCTTACCTGGTTCAGGAAAAAACGGAAGACTTACGAAAAAGGACATTCTCGCGCACGTTGAAGGCGGAGGGTCAGAACAGACTTCTCCCGCCGCGAAAGCGCCAATTGCAACAAAACCAGCACCTCAAGCTGCTCCAGTTAGTGCACCCTCTTTGCCTGTTGGTCCAGACGATGAAATCATTGAGATGGATCGTATGCGAAAACTCATCGCAGGACACATGGTGAACTCTAAGCAGACTTCACCGCATGTCACTTCTTTCGTGGAGGTCGATATGACAAATATTGTGGAGTGGAGAAACCGCGTTAAGGCAGGTTTCCAAAAACGAGAAGGTCAAAAAATCACTTTTACTCCAATTTTCATTGAGGCCATTGTGAAAGCCGTAAAGGACTTTCCGATGATCAATATATCAGTGGACGGCGACAAAATAATTCGTCATAAGAACATTAATATAGGAATGGC
>CAXAIH010000338.1:0-2310 GCA_963968755.1 uncultured Flavobacteriales bacterium | reverse complement strand
AATCTCTGGTATGCAAATATTCCCGGTGAATACTTCATCACCAAAGATTACCCCATCAACCCTTTCGCCATCAAATTTGGATTCGACTGGGCCTTCTTCAATTGATTTGAGTCTGAGAGAGAATCAGCTATTGAGCCAATAGGTGAGCTTCAATACGAGCGTCCTGTTCTTGTCTTGAAAGTCTAGGTGGTAGTTATCGGTGTACACAATAAACAAATCCGACATGGGCGCAAAACGCCATTGGAGCCGAATGTTGGAACCGAAGTTATCGCCTTGATTGTTGTACTGAACGAAGCTTGTAAAAAAGAGACTCTTGGTAAATGAAAACTCTACACTAGCCCCTAACAAATCGAGATTTTGATCGACATACGGCTCAGGCATGAGAATGATGTTGCGATTGTAAGTCAGCGAGAACACACCCCAAGGCTGGGCCCGATATCTCAAACTTCCCCCTACTCTACGACGCTTCCCGATGTAATACGAACCGTAATCCCCTTCCACATTTACGTACAGACTTCTTCTTGAATCGCTCTCCCAAAAGATTCCGAAATCGCTGTAATTGTATTCGCCACGGGGAATTTCAGGGTTTCCTGCAAAGGTGACATCTGTAGGAAAGATCAACCAGGTAAACTTCTGTTCGTTGCTCAAACGAATGAAAGAGGTATTTTGAAAAGTCATCTCATAAGAAAGCCGCAGCAAACGATCTGTTGTTTTTGAGGCATTATTAAAATACTGATCCATGTAAACCGCCGGTCCATGCTGATTGATGTACTTCCCATTCGGATTCCAGAAGAACTTCGCCTGTGGTTCTAATCGCCAAAAAGTGACTTTTACATCAGAACCGGAGCTGGGATCAAAAAGCGTATTTCTTCGCACAAAACCCATGTCAGCTTGGTAATTCTTACCCACGTATTCGTGGTTCCACATCAATCGAACCTTATTCGTTCGGTACAAAAGCCACGAGGCATGTGCGTGGGCATTTTCCTGACTTCCTTCCGAAATAGAACGGTGATAGAACAGCTTTCCACGCAGCTTATTCCCTTTAGTGTAAATGTCGTAATCGAGTCCAACAATCCTGTTGTAATCACCTGCCACCGTTCCCGATTTATCGAATCCTTGACGATTCACCACAATTGCAGCTATGTTGTTGTTTCCAAAAACGCGACGCTGTACGGCCGCCACGGAATAATTCGTTGAAGCTTGGCCCAATTCCGAAACACCCTCTGTTTGCATACTCATCGCACCAATGCGCCAATTCTCATCTATACGCCCACTCAAGCGCGCACCAGACAAGATGGGAACTGTTTGTCCGTTGGTTAATCCTATTCTTCTCGAGAAAAAAGGACGAATTTGACTGAAGCCATAGCGTGCGAAGAGGTCCGAATTTTCGAGGAAAAAATTTCTTCTTTCAGGAAAGAAAATGGAAAACCGAGTCAGGTTGGTAACCTTGCGATCCACGTCAACTTGCGAGAAATCAGGATTTACGGTTAGGTCCAAATTAAGTGAAGAGCTAACTGCGATTTTGGCATCTAAACTGGCGTGAGGTCGCACGAAATCATAAGAAGTATCTTGGCGTTCCTGACCATAGCGCATGTTTACACTCGGGATGAAAGCCATATTTTTTGATGGCTTCGGCAGCTTCTCCGAAAAATTCAAAGCACCCGTATAAGCCAGGCTGGTAGGCTCGAAAGTTCTCGGAACCCTACTCCAGGCACTCCCTTCAGGGGAGTTCATTTCTGCGCGTAAAAAGTTAATTCCCCATTCCGTCTTATTCGGATCAAACCTCAAGGTTTTGAGGGGAATCATCATTTCAAAAGACCACTGACCCTCCTGAATTTCAGCTTCTGCCACCCACTTATTATCCCAGAAGAGTTCGGCCCCGAAGCCACCCGAGTTCGCGAGCAATCCTTCCGACATGACACCCACTGGATTCACGGCAAATGAAAATCCATTTACATGATCGTCAAAAGGGTCAAGAATCAACATTACCGCCTCTCCGCTGTGCCATTCGAAATCCCTCTTTCTTGAAGGAATCACAAACTTCTCATCATCGGATCGATCACAGATACCAGCAACATACAAGTTCTGCTCATCATAGGCGATCATAAAGCGTGTATTCGTATTGGCATCGGAAGTATCGAAAGGAAAATACTGACGAAACCCTGTTCCTTGAGAAGCGACTTGCCAAATGGCCTCGTTCAGCTGACCATCCAAGGATATTTCTTCAACGATTTTTCGCGCCTCAATCGACTTCCGCTGGGCGAGCGCCGAGCATTGGAGTAAGCCAATAAAGATGTAGAGGAAAATGGG
>CAXAIH010000337.1:0-2315 GCA_963968755.1 uncultured Flavobacteriales bacterium | reverse complement strand
CTCCTACGGTATTGATAGGAACACCTGGACGGGTTGCAGACCACATTAGAAACGAGACACTCGACATGAGTCATACTCAGACTTTGGTGCTCGATGAGTTCGATAAATCCCTTGAAGTAGGTTACGAGAATGAAATGAAAGAAATCATTGCTGCCCTTCCCGCCCTGAAAAGGAAGGTTCTTACCTCAGCAACAGAAAAGGTCAAGATTCCCGCGTTCGTTGGGCTGAAGAAACCAGTTCGCCTCGACTTCCTTAAATCAAAGAGCGTTCAACTTCAAATCATCAGCGTAGTTTCTTCAGACCGGAATAAGTTCAATACCCTGGTGCAACTGCTGAAGTATCACGCACACGGAAATGGCATCGTGTTTTGCAATCTAAAAGACAGCATCCAAAAAGTAAGCGATGCGCTCAACAGAGACAAAATTGACCACGGATGTTTCTATGGAGGACTAGAACAGTTGGATCGTGAGCGTGCATTGATCAAGTTTCGAAATGGAACCAATCGTTTGTTGGTAGCCACAGATTTGGCCGCAAGGGGAATTGACGTTCCAGAAATGGATTTCATCATTCACTATGAATTGCCCGAAAGAGAGGATGAGTTTGTTCACAGGAACGGACGAACTGCGCGAATGAAAACAGAAGGAACCGCCTTCGTTCTCCGCTGGAAACAGGAAGAACTTCCAGAATTCATCAAGAATGCTGAGGAAATCTCGCCGCGATCTACCAAGGAGCCAAGGGTGAAAAAGTGGGAAACCCTCTTTATTTCAGGAGGCAGAAAGGATAAAATCTCTAAAGGCGACATTGCAGGACTCTTCTTCAAACAAGGCAAATTGACTCAAGAGGAATTGGGTGTTATAGAGCTAAAACAGGATTGCAGCTATGTTTCAGTGGTCAGTACCAAGTACAAGGAGCTCATTGCGAAACTCAATAATTCTAAGCTCAAGAAAAAGAAAGTACGGATTAGTCTACTCGATTAGGTATTCATGGAAAAACCAAGACAAGAGCAGGCGAACAATCCTTTGCATGGCATTAAGCTGGCAGACCTAATGGAAGAATTGGTGGAATATTATGGCTGGGAAGAATTGGGCGAGAACATCAACATTCGCTGTTTTACTCATGAGCCTTCAATAAAGTCGAGTCTAAAGTTTTTAAGACGCACACCCTGGGCGAGGGATAAAGTTGAACGACTCTATCTAAAAATGCTCAGAAACAAAGGCCGGTAGGTCACTAAGCACATCATGCATTCAAAAAATTCTTTCCTCAACGATTACGACTTTGATCTTCTTGCAAAAGTGAAGCCTGAGTTGAAAGAGCACGTATTTGTCAATGAACATGGAATGAAAATCATAAAGTTCGCAAATCAAGCGGCCCTAAAAGCCTTGAACGGCGCCTTGCTAAAGAGTACTTACAAAATAGAATGGGATCTTCCTGAAGGCTACCTTTGCCCTCCTGTTCCGGGCCGATTGAATTACTTTCTTCACGCAGCAGAGCTCTTTTCAGAAAAGGACAAGTGTCTGCTCGATATTGGAACTGGAGCAAACATGACTTACCCAATTTTAGTTAAGTGTCATTTTAAATAGAAATGCACAGGAAGCAAGATGGAATCAAGTTCACTTGATTATGCACACAAACTCATCGAGAAGAATGAAATTCTTGAGGGCATCAGCCTTCGCTTCAAACCAACAAGAATCGAATTTTTTAGAACGTAGTTGAAGCTGAAGAGAAGTTTGACCTGGTCTTCTACAATCCACCTTTTTATAAAAACGAACAGTCGGCTCAAAAAGAGAACCTCCGAAAATTTCGCAATCTACATCTAGGTGAAGCTGGAAAGCAAAACTTTGGAGGAGAGACTAACGAACTGTGGTTCAGGGGTGGCGAAGTTGCCTTCATTGAACGCATGGCGGTTTGAGCATGTGCTTGGACCGTTTTTGTACCTTAATAAGTATCTTGTAATCAAATAGTTAATCGGTTTCATTTCCGTTACTACTGGTACGCCATGCCTTTAGGACTACCTTCTGCTTTTGCAGTAGCCTAGATATAGAAATCGAAGAAAGGTAACCATTTAATCGAGAGATTGAATTAAACATAAACTCCTGTAAATCTGTGAGGTAAAAAATATTCTCGTTTTCACCGAACCAAGTCTTGATCGCTCTGTTCACTTGACTGAAACAATCATTAAACAAATATTATGACCATCAAAAATTTATGTTCCTCTGCTCTAGTTTTAGCGCTTTTTAGCGCTGGAGGTTTGAGTGCTCAGACCAACGTCTTTGACGACGTTATCGCCACCAGTCCAAAACACACCTCCCTAGAGG
>CAXAIH010000336.1:0-2331 GCA_963968755.1 uncultured Flavobacteriales bacterium | reverse complement strand
AGCTTTGTTGTTGGTAAACACCGATCGCATTTCATGACCAATGACA
Organism: uncultured Flavobacteriales bacterium; assembly: GCA_963968755.1. Lineage (GTDB taxonomy): Bacteria > Bacteroidota > Bacteroidia > Flavobacteriales_G > Salibacteraceae > UBA4419. The sequence goes on along the minus strand of CAXAIH010000336.1, from coordinate 2,285 downwards.
ACGGCATACTTTTCACTTCGCACTGAACTGAGAAACCTTAGTTTTGACTCCTTAAATCTTCCACATCATTCAAAACTTGAAAACTATCTGCGCAATAGCAACACCGCCCGGACTTGGCGCACTTGGTGTTGTTCGAGTTTCTGGTCCCGAAACGATTCAAAAGCTAAATGCGCTGTTCCCTACCAAAGATTTAAGTAAGCAAGAGGGATATAGCATTCACTTTGGCCGAATCGAGTTTCAAGGCAAAACCATTGATGAAGTTCTTCTCAGCCTATTTCGAAACCCAAAGTCCTACACAGGTGAGGATTTAATTGAAATTTCGTGCCACGGCTCTCCCTTCATTCTTAAACAACTGCTGGAAGCACTAAGCTCTCAAGGCATTCGATTGGCCAAAGCTGGTGAGTTTACGCAGCGTGCATTTTTGAATGGAAAGATGGACTTGAGTCAGGCGGAGGCCGTTGGAGACTTGATTGCTTCTGAGAACAGCGCGGCACATCGCACGGCACTCTACCAAATGCGTGGAGGATTCTCTAAGAAAATCAAGGAAATGCGTGAGAAGCTGATTCACTTCGCTTCCATGATAGAATTGGAATTAGATTTTTCGGAGGAAGATGTAGAGTTCGCTGATCGCTCCGAGCTGATTGACCTTATTGTCGGCATTGAGAGCTATTTGCACAAACTCATTGAATCCTTCAAGCTTGGTAATGTAATTCGCAACGGAATCTCAGTGGTTATTGCCGGAAAACCAAATGCAGGCAAGTCTACCCTACTCAATGCCCTGTTCAACGAAGAGCGAGCTCTTGTAACTGAAATTGCAGGGACTACACGGGACACGATTGAAGAAGAACTGGTGATTGAGGGAATTCGTTTTCGATTCGTGGATACTGCTGGTCTGCGCGAAACAGAAGATCTAGTAGAATCTTTAGGCGTAAAGCGTTCGTATCGAAAGGTGCAGGAAGCCAGCATCCTACTCTACCTCTTCGATGCCTCAAATGAAAAGGAATCGGCTGTGCTCAAGGAAATTGAGGATTTGAAAACGAGTTCCGATCAACGCGTGCTCGCCATTGGGAATAAGGTAGATCGAGGGCAATCCGAATTTTCGAGCTTGAATCCTATCTACATTTCGGCAAAAGAAGGCTTGGGCTTGGAAGACTTGAAGACCTCCCTCCTAGCTCAAGTGATGTCTGAAGGCTCCAACACTGAAGACACAATCGTCACCAACGCCCGTCATGTAAGCGCATTACAATCTACCCTGGACGCCTTAGAGCGCACAAAGTCTGGCATTCAAGCAGGAAACAGTGGTGACATGATGGCCTTGGACATTCGCCAGGCCCTGAACTTCTTGAGTGAAATCACTGGAGACATCAGCCACGAGGACCTGCTCGACAACATCTTCAGTAAGTTTTGTATTGGAAAGTAACCTCCACAAAACAACCGATTAAGAAAACGATAAGAAACCAATACAAATAGCTTTATTTCAAGACTTTACAGTTTAATTGAATTATTTGTTTGCTTCGTTTTATTCCCTGTTTATTACGTTAATATTTGTACCTTAGTTGTACCTTAACAAGTGGAGGTACAAAAAACGGGGCTTTTGCCCTTTTCCTTTTGCGCTTAATTGCACTTAACGAGGTTTAACGATACTTAACAGCACTTAATGAGTTCTAATATTGAGGTACAACGGATTTGCCAGCATTGTGGCAATGAGTTCACAGCCCGAACTACCGTTACCAAATACTGTTCGCACCGTTGTTCAAGAGCAGCGTACAAGGCACGAATTAGGGCTGAAAAGGTTGATAGCAGCAATAAGGAAACCGAGCGAATAATAACCCGACCTATTGAGCAAGTCAAAGCCAAAGAGTATTTGACCGTTCAGGACGTTGCAACCTTGTTGAACTGTTCTGTTCGTTCAGTTTATTACTTCATTGAAAACGGAACTATCAACGCCACGAACTTGGGGCAAAGGTTAACACGGGTAAAGCGTTCTGAATTAGATAAAGTATTTGAGCAATGACAACCAAAGTTAAGTTGAGACAAAAGGCTATTTTAGGAAACAGACAAAGTTTGTACTTGGATTTTTACCCAGCTATTCCACACCCCAAAACAGGCAAGCCGACACGAAGGGAATTTTTGGGTTTGTACCTCCACGAAAAGACAAAGAACCCTTTGGACAAGCTGCACAATAAGGAAACCTTGCAAACGGCTGAACAGATAAGACAGAAACGAGAAAGCGAATTGAACAAGCCCGAAGTTTACACAGGTTACGAACTGGAACAGCTAAGAAT
>CAXAIH010000335.1:0-2340 GCA_963968755.1 uncultured Flavobacteriales bacterium | reverse complement strand
AAGCGACTCATAGACGCACTTTCCAAAGTGCGACTGACCTTCGAACCATCCAATTTGGGACAAGCAGCCGGCATCGGTGCTTTATTGGATGAGAGCTTCATTCAAATGGTATTGAAGAACAACATAACTGAACTCAAATCCTGTTCTGAGCTCTTCGCTCGTTTGGGCATAAAGTACATTGCTTCCTATGCCAATTTCATTACGCTTGACTTGGGAAGCGCTGAACGCGTACAAACCTACTTTGACCGATTGATGAAATTGGGTGTGTTTGTCCGTCCGTTGGTGGCTTTTGGCTTAGCTCATTGTTTGCGCGTCACCATCGGAACGGCTGAGGAGATGGAGCATTTTCGCGCGGCTTTTCAAGAAGTTCATTCTGGCGTATTAGCTTGAATATGAGGAAAACCATTTGACTTAGCGATATTTCTACTGTAGATTTGAGAAAATCCTTAAAGCTCAAATCGATGAAACATCTCTCCTTTTTTATTGCAGCAATCGTTTTTAGTCTACCCCTCTTTTCACAGCCAGTCATTCCAAAAGATTCGGGAATTTATGTTGCCGGAAATTCCTTCGTTATGAAGGAAGTGGCACTTACTGCCGATCAAGATGTTGGGAGCGCAGGCAGTCTGGTTTTATGGGATTTCTCGGGCCTAACGCCAACATCCACGCGCTCTACGGATGTTGATAGTGCGGAGTCTTCGAGCATCGTACACGACATTGTGGCAAATATGAAGGTGAGCATTGTCCGTGGCCCTGGAGGTGCGCAAACCCAGGAGTATTATTACTTCCAAACCTCCAGCGGTATGGAGTACTCAGGAAAAATTGACAACGGTATTCCTTTAGATGTGGGAGACAACCCAGTTTTTATGTGGAGCTGGCCCTTGGAGTATCAAGACAGTTCAACAGATACCATCGATAGTAAATTCGAATACGGACCAACTCCTTTCTCGAAAAAATGGCATTACTTAAATGGGAATATGACCACTACGGTAGACGGATATGGTCGTGTGAAACTTCCCTACGGTGACGTGTTTGAGGTGTTAAGAATCAAAACTGTTGAGACCTACAATGATTCTACCACTACGGAAGTAACACCAGTAACAAACACAACCTTCGAATGGCGGAACCCATACAACAAGATTTTTGTAGCACGCTATGAGAAGCGAGAAGAAGGAACTACCACAGACCGCTTCTTCTATTACATCGACGAGGCTGACCTAAATGGAGGTGAGCAGCCAGCATCTATTGAACAGCTGCGCGGCGTGAAAGACGAACTCCTCATTTATCCAAATCCTGTGGAGGCGGAGGTTGCAATTTCGTTCATACTTGAGGAATCCGGAAAAGTGAATCTCGGCATCTACGACTTCCAAGGAAGGCTTGTCAAAGAGCTGATGGAAGACGGTCTGGATCAAGGCCTTCAACTCTTCAGTTTCGACATTGCAGATGTTGCTGCAGGAAGTTATGTACTCCGCTTGGACAGAGATGGAATCGTACAAGAGAAAAAGCTGCTAAGGAAGTAGGCTCAATGCGATATTTCAGGATATTTGCTCTGTGCACAGCATCGAGCCACATTATCTCTGGAGGAATCTCTACGTAGCTGCAGAAGATCCATACTCACCCTTTTTTGGGAGCGAGTACAGTGAATTTGAGTTCACGAATACCTTGTACGATCACCTCATTCATCCTCAGTGGGACGATTTCGGTTCGACCACTTTGTTTCTTAAAATCCTTTTTGTCGATTACGAAAAGTCTTTTGCTATCCTGGAGTTTATGGGAGAGTGGAACGACACCCTCTACAACGACATCATGGTATTGAAACGGGAAGTCATCGATTTGTTGGTGGAAAACGGCATCCACAAATTCATTATTCTCGGAGAGAATGTCCTGAATTTCCATGCCTCCGACGACAGTTACTACCAAGAGTGGTCAGAAGACATCGAAGATGGTTGGATAGCTCTCATGAATTTCCGCGATCAAGTTCTGAATGAGTTCGATTCAGAAAATATCAGTCAGTACTTCGTACAAGGTGGAACTTTGGAGGACATCGCTTGGCGCACCCAAACACCCCTTCAGCTTTTTGAAAACGTAGACTCTTTCGTGGAGGATATGCTTGTGTGAAGTGGGGAGAGGGAAGATAGAAGAAACATCCGCCTCTGCTGCGCAGATTCGGACAAAGAGAGGGGAGGGAATTTATTGATGTGGAAATTGATAATCGTTCCTCGCTAATCGATTATTGCAATATCCCGATCGCGAGTGACTGAGCCCTGAGCTGGTCGAAGGGGCGAAGTCCCGGTGCAAAGTGAATTCGTAAATATGAAAATGTGCTGATTCGGTAATTTGGAG